>CBDTXM010000026.1:0-26109 GCA_965364445.1 uncultured bacterium
CACTTCTTGAACTTCTTGCCGCTCCCGCACGGACAGGGATCGTTCCGGCCCACGTTCTCGAAGTCCGCCCCGAGCGTGGCCGAGACTGAGGCACGCTTCGGTCCGACGCCCGCAATCCCGGCCGACGGCGCCACGCCGACACCCCCGGGGGAAGCGCCTGCCACCGCACCCGAGGGGGCGATTCCGGTATCCATCGCCGTCGCGGCGACACCCGTCGGCGCGAGTTCCGGGGCACCCCGCCGGGGCACCCCGGCAGGTGGGCCACTGGCGCTCGCGGCTCCGCCGCCGATCACATCTGACGGTCCGCTCATCGAGGTGACGCGCGGTGCCCGCAGCTGCGGTCGCGTCTCGAGCTGGGCGCGGAAGAGCAGGCTCGCGATGCTGCGCCGGATATCCGCCAGAAGATCCACGAAGGCCTCGTAGGCCTCCTTCTTGTATTCCACCAGCGGGTCCTTCTGGCCGTACGAGCGGTAGTGGATCGAGGTGCGCAGGTGATCGAGATCGTACAGGTGGTCCTTCCACTTTTCGTCGATCACAGACAGTACGACGAAACTCAGCACCCGCTCCCAACTCTCCCCGAAGCTGTCCAGCTTCTGGTGGTAGGCCTCGTGAGCGTAGTCCACCACGGCCTGCTCGAGTGCCTCGGTGTCCGCCCACGGGTAGTCTGCGGCGCTGACCTCGTCCTGATTCAGGAACGAGGCGACGAGGAAGTAGTCGAGGAGCAGCCGCTCCCGAAGCGCCTTGAGGTCCCAGTCATCGGCATGACTGTCCGGCTCGATGATCCGGGCGAACTCCGCGCGGAGCGACCGCTCGATCATCTCCCAGGTCTCGCCCTTCAGGTCCTCTCCCCCCTCGAGCGCGAACAGCCGGAGGTCGTAGATCACCTCCCGCTGCTGGTTCATCACGTCATCGTACTCGAGCAGCCGCTTCCGGGCCTCGAAGTTCTGCAACTCGACCCGGCGCTGCGCCCGTTCGATCGACTTGGTCATCCACGGATGGGTGATGACCTCCCCTTCCTCGGCTCCGAGCTTGTCCATCACTCGCGCGACCCGGTCGGTGCCGAACAGCCGCATCAAGTCGTCTTCGAGCGAGAGGAAGAAGCGGCTCGAGCCCGGGTCCCCCTGGCGGCCGGCTCGGCCTCGCAGCTGGCGATCGATCCGCCGTGATTCGTGGCGCTCGGTACCCAGGATCTGCAGCCCGCAGGGCGGATCCACGTAGCACCCGAGCTCGTTCACCTGGTCGTTCTCCAGGTCCGCCGCCTCGGCCACCTGTCCGAATGCCGGTTCGCTCGACTGGATGCCGCAAACGCCGCACTTCACGACCGCGGCTCCGAGCTTGATGTCGGTTCCCCGCCCGGCCATGTTCGTGGCGATCGTGATCGCCCCCGGCTGACCGGCCCGGGCCACGATCTCGGCCTCCCGCTCGTGCTGCTTGGCGTTGAGAACCTCGTGCTTGAGACCTCGCCGCTTCAGCATGCGCGCCAGGGTCTCCGACACGTCGACGCTCGTCGTTCCCACGAGGATCGGCAGGCCCCTGTGATGCAGTCGCTCGATCTCGTCCAGGAGCGCGGCGTACTTCTCACGCTTCGTCTGGAAGAGCAGATCGTCGCCATCCATGCGGCGGATCGGTCGATTGGTCGGAATCACCACGACTTCCAGACCGTAGATCTCGTGGAACTCGGCCTCTTCCGTCTCGGCCGTTCCGGTCATCCCGGCCAGCTTGTCGTACATCCGGAAGTAGTTCTGGATCGTGATGGTGGCGAGCGTCTGGGTCTCGCCCCGAACGCTGACGCCCTCCTTCGCCTCCACGGCCTGGTGCAGCCCGTCGCTCCAGCGCCGCCCGTGCATCTTCCGGCCGGTGAACTCATCGACGATGATCACCTCGCCGTTCTCCACCACGTACTCCACGTCCTTTTCGTACAGGGCGTGGCCCTTCACCAACTGGTGGATGATGTGCAGACGCTCCGACTTCTCCGCGTAGTCCCGCTCCAGTTGCTGGATCCTCTCCCGCTTCTCGTCGGGCCCCAGCTTCTCGTCATCCTCGACCTTCTTCACCGCCTCCGAGATGTCGGGCACGATGAAGGCGTCCGGATCGCCGGGGCTGAGGACATCCTGTCCTTTCTCGCTGATCTGGATCGTATGGCCCTTCTCGTCGGTCGTGTAAAGGAGCATCTCGTCGACGTCGGCCATCGCCTTGTCGCGCATCAGGGCGGCTTCGGTACGCTGAAGCAGCTGTTTCACCCCGGTCTCGTTGAGCAGCTTCATCAGCCGCTTGTTCTTCGGAGAGCCGCGCTGGGCCGCCAGCAGCGCCTTACCCGTGGCGAATTCGCTCGCGTCCTCCGCTTCCGCCTCGAGCGCCTTGAGCCCCTTCTCCGCCTCGGCCACCAGCTCGTTGACGATGTGGGCCTGCTTGCGCACCAGGCTCGCGACCTGCGCGTTGTGCTTCTTGTAGACCTGCTGATCGTCCGCGCGTCCCACGGGACCCGAGATGATCAGCGGGGTGCGGGCCTCGTCCACGAGCACCGAGTCGACCTCGTCGATGATCGTGTAGTTGTGGCGACGCTGGACGCGGTCCTCGACCCGCACGACCATGTTGTCGCGGAGGTAGTCGAAGCCGAACTCGTTGTTGGTCCCGTACGTGATATCGCACCCGTAGGCTGCCCGGCGCTCCTCCGTGCCCGGCTTCGTGTCGTCGAGGCAGCCCACCGTCAGCCCGAGCCAGGTGAATACCGCGCCCATCCACTGCGAATCGCGCCGGGCGAGGTAGTCGTTGACCGTCACCAGGTGCGCGCCACGACCGGGCAGTGCGTTGAGATAGAGGGGAAGCGTCGCGACCAGCGTCTTTCCTTCGCCCGTCGCCATCTCGGCGATCTTGCCCTGGTGGAGCACGATTCCGCCGATCAGCTGAACGTCATACGGGATCATGTCCCACGTCATGGTATTGCCCGTCACTTCGATCTCGCCACCGATCAGGCGGCGGGCAGCCTCGCGCACCGTGGCGAATGCCTCGGGGAGGATCTCGTCGAGGACCTCTTCCGTGGCCTGCTTGAGCTCCTCCTCCGCCTCGCCGAGGCGATTCGTGAGAGCTTCGCGCCGCACGGGATCCTCCGACTTGCGTCGCTCGTCCCGGATCCGCTCGATCTCCTCCGCCAGCTCGTGCGTCCGTTCGTGGATGAGCTCGCGGAATTTCGGCGTCTGCGCCTTGATCTCGTCGTCAGACAGCTCGGCCAGCCGCTCTTCGTGGCGCTTGATGTCGTCCACGATCGGCTGAAGCCGCTTCATCTCACGCTCGAAGCGCGTTCCCATCACCCGGTTTACCAGAGTCTTCAGCATCCGTCCTCAACATCCCTCTCCAGGCCGGCGGCCGCAGTCACGACGGACTCCGTCGCGTGCGCCCCCTCCGCCCATATCTCTTCCAATCGCCCCCGAATCGTCTCGGGGACCAGGTATCTGACACCGAGTCCTGCATCGAGCCTGTCGCGGATTCGCGTGCTCGAAACATCCACCCTCGTCACCGGAACCGGCTCGAACGGATAGCGCGGATCCTTCAACGGCGCCTCTCCACCCCGCGGCATCACCGCGAGTTCGGCCAGTTCCAGAATCCGCTCCGGATCCCGCCAGTCCTCGAAGCTCTCGTACTGATCCGCCCCGATCACCAGCCACAGGCGATCGGGACGCAGATCCTCACGTATCGATGCGAGCGTTTCCACGGTCCACGAGGGACCGGGACGTCGCATTTCGACGTCGCTCACCACCATCCGCTCGTCATCGGCGAAGGCGGCGCGTGTCAACGAGACCCTCTGCTCCGCCGGCAACCGCGCGTCCCTGTGCGGCGGACGGGCCGACGGGACCACAAGGAGCCGGTCGAGTCGAAGTGCCTCGAACACATCCTGAGCCACCACCAGGTGGCCGATGTGTGGCGGATCGAATGCCCCGCCGAATACTCCGATCCGTCCGCCGGTCACCTGTCGCCGGGCCCGCTCTGGACGGTCATTTCGCTGGCCTCCGGGCTGTCCGGATATGCCTGCAGGAGACGCTCGCGCACCTGGTCCGCCTCGCGGCTGAAGCCGACGAACGTGTAGGCGTCGTAGAGAAGAGCGAGAACCTCCGGCTCTACGCTCGAGCCCGGATACGACTCGAGGACCGACTCCAGGTAGATGATCGACGACTGATAGAGATTTCGGCTGTAGTACCAGCGCCCGACTCTCAATTCCTTCGCGGCCAGCTTCTCGGTCGCCTGCGCGATTACGGAGCGGGCGTCCGTTGCCAGCGGGCTCCGGGGATAGAACTCCACGAGCCGGGTGCACTCCTCGATCGTGTTCCGCGTGAACTCCTGGTCCCGGGCGATGTCGGGCGAGAGCTTCCAGTAGGCTCGGCAAACGCCGAACTGGGCGTCGTCGGCAAGCGCACTGTTCGGACGCGTGGTGGCCAGCTGCCGGAACTCGTTGGCAGCGAGCAACTCCTGGTCCGACTCCAGATAGGACTCGGCCAGCAGCAGTCGAGTGCTGTCGGCCGTCGGGTCGAGCGGGTCCCGGAACAGGTGATCCCGGAATCCGCGAATCGCCTGCGTATACTTCCCATCGTTGAACCGCTCGGTAGACCAGTCGTATCGCTGACGCGGCGTGGAGTCCGGCGGCGGCATGGCCGGTGCACACCCGGAAACCAGCACCACCAGGGCGACGATCGTTCGCCGCGCCGCGGTCCCGGCCCACGTGCCCCCGTTTCCCGTTGCCTGGTTCACCGTCCTCCTCATTTATCTTTCACCCAGCATCGATCTCTCATCCAGCGACCGTCCGCTACCGGACTCCGAACCGGATCTCACGGATTCTCTCCTCGGCGAGTCGCACCAGCGGCCCGCTGCGAACCGGATTCAGTTCGAGAACCGCGAGGAAATCCGCCTCCGCCTCCTCGAGATTTCCGAACGCCATCCGGATCTCACCACGATTGTAATGTGCCCGGTCCAGCAGGTTCCGCGGCACGCCAAGCTCGATCATTCTGTCCAGGCGCACCGCGGCATCCGCCGGTCGGCCCTGGGCCCTGTCGGCCTCCGAGACTTCGAACAGACAGGATCCGTATTCCCAGTTCGCTTCGGCCCGGTTCCGGCGGTCCGCTTCCTCCAGATAGCGCTCGAAGTACCCGATCGCCTCCCGGCATCCTCCAACCTCCTGGAATGCGCGGGCCGTCTCCAGGACCGCCGCATTCGGTGGTTCCTCCCCCTCGAGCACCGCGAGATACAGGGGCAGCGCGCGATTCCAGTCGCTGAGCTCCGCGTAGTAGCGCGCCAGCGGGAGCAGCAGGTCGGACGGGACCCGTCCGACACCCATCGCCAGCACCGGCTCCAGGGCGCGCGCCATGTTGTCCGGCGATCCTCGGTCACGGGCTACCCGCGCCGCCTCCGACAGTTCAGCCGCGATCTGAAACTCATGCTCGTCACCGACCGCCAGCAACGGTCTGAGATACTGCAGCGTCGCATCCACATCACCCTCCGAGGCGTAGGCATGGCCGAGACGAAGCAGGACCTCGGGGGTACGTCCTTCCTGGCGGATCGCGAGCTTGTATTCGGCGATGGCCGCGTCGGTTTCGCCGGCGGCGAGCAGTCGATCGCCCCGACTGAGGGCGGTATCCGGCTCGCCTCCGCAGGCCGACGGGACCGTGATGAGCATGACCAGCACGAGTCGGACGACGACGGCGATCGGAGCCGGAGAACGCGGAGTCCGGATCGGCGTCATCGGTTGTCCGTGAGCGGATTCGAGGCCGCCGGTTCCCGGGCTCCCCGTCCGAAGAGCCCGTACTTGAGGATGCACCAGATTGCACGAAATCCGTCTTTCCAGCCGATCTTCTTGCCCTCGGCGTAGGTCCGTCCACTGTAGGAGATGCCCACCTCGTAGAGCCGCCACCCGCCTTTGGCCACTTTCGCGGTCATTTCGGGCTCGACTCCGAAGCCGCGCTCGCGGATCTCCATCCCGTCCAGCACCTCCTTTCGGAAGCACTTGTAGCAGGTCTCCATGTCCGTGAGGTTCAGGTTCGTCACCATATTCGAGAGGATCGTGAGGAACCTGTTTCCGGCGTAGTGCCAGAAGTAGAGGACCCGGTGGGGTTCTCCGCCCATGAAGCGGGACCCGAACACCACATCGGCCTTCCCCTCGAGGATCGGCTGCAGGAGCTTTCGGTATTCGCGCGGGTCGTACTCGAGGTCGGCGTCCTGGACGATCACGACCTCGCCGGACGCTGCCGCGAAGCCCGTCGCCAGAGCAGCCCCCTTCCCGCGATTCCGTTCGTGCACGATCAGGCGATCGATGCGGCCGTCCGCCAGGAGACCTTCGAGTATCTGGCGCGAGCCGTCGGTCGATCCGTCGTCGACCGCGATCAGCTCGATCTTCAAGGAGACATCGTTGACGAGGCCGACCACCTGCTCGATCGTGTTGCGCTCGTTGTAGATCGGCATGACGACGGACAGCTGCCGTCCTGCTTCGCCAGGCCCGCTCATTCCGGCCCCTCCGTCGATTCACCGGTGAGGACGGGTGGCACACTGAGTCGTCCGTGCTCCGCGAGTTCCCGGAAGTACCGGATCGTGAGCTCGAGTCCTTCTTCGAGTTGAACCTCGGGCTCCCAACCCAACTCTGTCCGGGCCCGGGTGATATCCGGTTGCCGGACCTTCGGATCATCGGTAGGCAGGGGGACGTGGCGAACCCCGTCGTCCGAACCGACTGCTGCCAGCACGAGTTCAGCCAGCTCGAGTATCGTGAATTCGTTCGGGTTGCCGATGTTCACCGGCCCGATCGTGTCGCCCAGAAACAGCCGGTAGATCCCCTCCACTTCATCGGAGACGAAGCAGAAGCTCCGGGACTGCCGACCATCGCCGTAGACCGTCAACGGCCGGCCCAGCAGCGCCTGGACGATGAAATTCGATACCACCCGCCCGTCGTAGGGACGCATGCGCGGACCGTACGTGTTGAAGATCCGAACGATTCGGACATCGACGCCGTGGTACCTGTGGTACGCCATCGTGATCGCCTCGGCGAATCGCTTGGCTTCATCATACACGCCACGCGGACCGATCGGGTTCACGTTCCCCCAGTAGCTCTCTTCCTGCGGATGCACGAGGGGATCACCGTAGACCTCCGAGGTGGACGCGAGAAGAAACCGGGCGTCCCGGGCCTTGGCCAACCCGAGCGCGTTGTGCGTTCCGAGACTTCCGACCTTCAGGGTCTGAATCGGCAGTTCGAGGTAGTCCACCGGGCTCGCCGGAGACGCGAAATGCAGCACTCCATCCAGGCTCCCGGGAGCGTCGATGAATGTCGTCACGTCATGACGGATGAAGTCGAACCGCGGCTCGTTCGCGAGGTGCGAGAGGTTGTCCAGATTTCCGGTGATCAGGTTGTCCATCCCGATCACCGAGTGCCCATCCGCCAGGAATCGATCGACCAGGTGAGATCCCAGAAAACCCGCGGCCCCCGTGATCAGCACTCTCATCGAACTTGCTCCCGCCCGATCGGATAGTACTCGTACCCGAGTTTCCGCATGCGCCAGGGCTCGAACAGATTGCGGCCGTCGAACACGACCGGGTTCCGCATTACATCACGGATCCGGAGCCAGTCCGGCCTCCGGTACTGCAGCCACTCGGTGACGACGAAGAGCGCGTCGGCGGATTCGCAGGCCGCGTACTCGTCGGTCGCGAACTCGACCCGGTCCCCGAGGTGCATGTCCCTGGCCACATCCTGGGCAACCGGATCGTGTGCGGTGACGGAGCCCCCGGCGGCGAGGATTTCCTCGATCAGCGTGAGGGACGGGGCTTCACGCATGTCATCGGTCTCCGGCTTGAACGCCAGCCCCCATACCGCGAATCGCATTCCCGAGAAGTCGTCCCCGAACCGCTCCCTGGCTTTCCGGCCGAGCACGGCCTTCTGCGCTTCGTTCGCCTCGTGCACCTGCCTGAGGATGGTGAGGTCGACCTCGAACTCATCGCCGGTGTGTATGAGCGCCCGGACATCCTTCGGAAAGCAGCTGCCCCCGTACCCGGCACCGGCATAGAGAAAGGAGCGGCCGATTCTCGGATCGCTGCCCATCCCCTTACGGATGCGGTTGACGTCGGCGCCCGTGGCCTCGCACAGCAGCGCCAGCTGATTCATGAAGCTGATCCGTGTCGCCAGCATCGCGTTCGCGGCGTACTTGGTCAGCTCCGCCGAGGCGATATCCATGAAGATCAGAGGATTGCCACTTCGAACGAAGGGATCGTAGAGCTCCTGCAGAATCCCGCGGGCTTCTTCGGACTCGACCCCGCACACGATCCGATCGGGCCGCATGAAATCGTCGATCGCCGCACCTTCCTTCAGGAACTCCGGGTTCGAGCAGACGTGGAAATCCAGATCGGTGTGGCGCTCGATCTCCTCGCGGACCTTGAGAGCGGTTCCCACCGGAACCGTGCTCTTCGTGATTACGATCGTCCCCGCGGAGATGTTGCGGCCGATCGTTCCTGCCACGTCGAGGACGTGGTGCAGATCGGCCGAACCGTCTTCCCCAGGCGGCGTGCCTACCGCTATGAAGATCACCTGCCCGTGCGCGGCCGCCGCATCCACGTCCGACGTGAATCTCAACCGGCCCTCAGCGAGGTTGCGCGCGACCAGGCGATCGAGCCCGGGCTCGTAGATCGGAATCTCCCCGGCGTTGAGCGAGGCGATCTTCTCGACGTCCACGTCAGCGCAGACGACCCGGTTCCCGGTCTCGGCCAGACATGCGCCGACGACGAGCCCGACGTACCCGCTTCCGATGACCGTAACGTTCACGATATGTACCCTTCATCCGCCGTAGTCGCGCCGCCCCTCTCCCACCGTCTGGCAGTCCATCGATACACTCCTCGAACCGCGTCCTCGAGCGGGAGTTCCGGACGCCAACCGGTCGCCTCAGCGAGCCGCGATGCATCGCCGCGAATCGTCTCGATCTCGCCTGCTCGGACGCGCGCCGGGTCCACGTGAATTTCGGGATCCACTCCCGCTTCGTCGAGGATCCAGTCGAGGATCTGCCGGATGGATACGGCTTCCCCGGATGCCACGTTGTAGGCCGCCTCGGGACGGTCGAGCTCCATCACTTCGCGCAGTGCTCGCACGCCATCTCGCACGTCGGTGAAGTCCCGGCGCACATCGAGGTTCCCGACCCGCATGACCGGCGGCCGTTCGCCCGAGGCAATCGCCGAAACCTGGGCGCAGAAGTCGGGCACGACGAAATCGGAGCCCTGCCCCGGCCCGACCAGGTTGAAGCTCCGGGTCACCAGAATGCGCAGCCCGTGGGCTCTTCTGTACGTGTGCGCCGCGAGTTCCTGGGCCGCCTTCGAAAGGCCGTAGGGGGACACCGGCCGGAGGTGCATCTCTTCGGTGAGTGGAATGCCGCCGCCGGCCGCATCTCCGTAAGCGTCGCCGCTGCCCATGACGAGAATGCGGGGATCGAACTCCGGTGAATCCTCCCGAACGGCGAGCACCGCTTCGCAGAGGTTGACCGTCCCACCCGCGTTCACGTTGAGTGACAGAGCCGCGTTCTCACGTGCCCGCGATCCGGAAGCGAATCCGGAGAGATGGAAGATCATCTCGGGTCGAACCGCGGCGACGAGACGCATGAGCGCACCGTGATCTCGCACATCGGCCGCCTTCCAGTCCACGGAGGCGGCCTCTTCCGGTGAAAGAGTGTCCCGGACGGGAGGCAGGGTGAGGGTGGATCCCGTCACCTCGTAGCCGTGTCCCAGCAGGTCTGCTACGAGGTGCTCCCCCACGAAACCATCGGCACCTGTGACGAGGACCTTCATGCTCTGATCCTCCCGGGGTGGTTCAGAGTCGTCGGGCATTCCGGAATCGGGGACATGGGCTCCCGCGGAAAGAGTGCGGACACATAAGAAAGGCCCCGCCAAACGGCAGAGCCTTCCCGACGCGGGACGACCGGCGCCCTGCGCGAGACCGGTCTCGCGGACTCAGGACGCTTTCTGGACCTTGCCGGCCTTCAGGCAGCGGGTGCAGACCCGGACGCGAACGGAACGACCGTTCTCGAGGATCCTGACCCTCTGGAGATTCGGCATGAACCGTCGCTTGCGCCGGTTGTTCGCGTTGCTCACGCGGTTTCCGGTCGCCGGTCCCTTATCGCAGACATAACAGAAATTGGCCATGACTCGTTCTGCTTCAGTTCACCGAGAGCGAGTCGGCCAGGAAGAAGCCCGGGGCATCGGGGATTGCTCCCGCATTGCCCGCATCGACCGCCTCCTGACTCACCCACTCGCCTCTTATCGAATCGTTGAGCACGAACAACCTCCCGTGCATCGACACGCGGTCGTTCGCGTAGACCTCCGTTCCTCGCCGGATCAGATCCGGGGAGAGGAGCACCGGCAGGCTGTTCTCCGCGTCGAGACCGATCGAGAACGCCGCGCGACCGAGCCTCTCGTTCACCGTCACGAACCGGAGCCAACCCTGCTCTCCAATCGACCCGGCCAGGTCGGCTGCCATCGCCGCCGTGTTCAGGTCGACGGCCTCCTGCACCGTCTCCTCTTCGAGGACGGGAGCGACGACGGTGTCGAGCGCCGCCGATTCCCTGTCCAGCCAGTAGAAGAACGCCGCGATGCTCGCAACTGCGACCAGTGCCAGTATCAGTGTCCCGCCGGTTCGGCCCATCTGTGCCTGCCTTTCTCGATCCGAATGTCCGGAGCTACTCGCTCCGCTCGGTCAGCTCGATAATGGCCAGCTCAGCCCCGTCGCCCTTACGGGCTCCAAGCTTCACGATCCGTGTGTAGCCGCCCGGACGCTCTCGGAACCTGGGGCCGATGTCGTCGAACAACTTATGCAGAGCGGCCCGGTCTCCGATATGGCGACGCACCTGCCTTCGGCTGTGCACGTCATCCGTGCCGCCGAGTGTGATCAGCTTCTCGACGAATGGCCGAAGCTCCCGGGCCTTCGCCTCGGTGGTTCGGATCCGCTCGTGCAGCAGAAGACTGGTGGCCATGTTGCGCAGCGTGGCCTTCCGATGCGAGGCGGAGCGACTGAGCGCCCGACCCTTCTTCCTATGCCTCATCGGACTCTTCGCCTTCCTCCTCGACGACCCAGAGTCGGCCCGATTCGTCCCGCTCCAGGTTCATCCCGAACTGGAGTCCGTTGACCGCGAGAACTTCCGCGATCTCCTCGAGCGATTTCTCTCCGAAGCTGGGCACGTTGAGAATGTCGTCCCGGTCGCGAACGACAATGTCGAACAACGTGTGGATGTCAGCCTTGTCCAGGTTGTTGCGCGACCGGATCGAAATCAGGTCGAACCCATCCAGAGTGGAATTGAGCAGGTCCTGCATCTCGGCCGGCAAGGGACGACGGTTTCCGGAACTCTCCGGCACCGGGGCGGCATCGCCGTTTCCACTGCCGAACTGGAGAAGGTACTGGAGGTGGGCCCTGCCGATCTCGGCAGCATACGAAAGCGCGTTGCCCGGATCCACCGACCCGTTGGTCTCGACCTGGATGGTGAGACGATCGAAGTCGGTTCGCTGGCCGACGCGCGTCTCTTCGACCAGGAAGTTGGCGCGTGCCACCGGGTTGTAGATCGAATCGACCTGGATCAGGTCGACCGGAGCGTCGTCCGGTCGCTCGTGCTGGTCGGCCGATACGAATCCGCGACCACGGTTCACCCAGAAGTCGAGATTCATCGGTCGATTCTCAGGCAGGTCATCCTGCAGTGTGAACAGGACCTGCTCCGGGTTGACGATCGTCACCCCACCGGCCTTCTCGATCTCTGAAGCGCGGATCGTGCCCGCCTTCTGGACCGAGAGACTCAGGCGTGCCTCATCCACTCCCGGATCGAGCACGATCACGAGCTTCTTGAGATTCTGAATCACCTGGTGCACGTCCTCGACGACGCCCGGAATCGTCTGATGCTCGTGCTGGACGCCGTCCGAACGGAACGCCCAGATGGCGGACCCGGGAAGCGAAGACAGGAGCACCCGACGGATCGAATTTCCGATCGTATGTCCGAATCCCCGCTCCAGCGGCTGCAGCACGTACTCCGCCCTGCGCCCGTCTTCCGAGCGATTCCGCTCCTCGACGGTGCTGGGCAATACAAACCCCGTGAGATCTAGCATGATTCGCGTTCCGCCTCGATTACTTGCTGTAAAGCTCGACGATCAACTGCTCCTGGACCGCCAGCGGGATGTCGGCGCGGGACGGACGTTCGAGCATCCGACCCGAGAGTGCCTCGTAGTCGACGCCCAGCCACGTCAGCGTATCCTTGCCCTTCCGATCGGCAACCGCCTCGAGCACCACCGGCATGTCCTGCCCGGACACCGAGATGGCGACCTCGTCGCCTGGCGCGACCTGGTAGCTCGGAATGTCGAGCGTGGCCCCGTTCACGAGCACGTGACGGTGGCGCACCAGTTGCCGCGCCGCCTTGCGGGACGGGGCGAATCCGAGTCGATAGACCAGATTGTCCAGACGTGACTCGAGCTGAATGATCAGGTTCTCGCCCGTGATTCCCTTGATCCGCGCCGCGCGCTCGAACATCGTCCGGAACTGGCGCTCGCCAACCCCGTAGATCCGCTTCACCTTCTGCTTCTCACGAAGCTGGGTGGCGTACTCGGACTGCCGTCGACGACGACGGCCGGTCCCGTGCTCGCCGGGCGGATATCCCTTGCGCTCGATCGCGCACTTCTCCGTGAAACAGCGCTTCCCCTTGAGGAAGAGCTTGTCGCCTTCCCGGCGGCACAGCCGGCAGACGGGTCCCGTGTATCGTGCCATGAACGTCCCTTTGACTTCGCTTCCGTATGCTTAGACGGTCGGCCCCGCGCCGACTTCGTCAGACGCGTCGCTTCTTGGGCGGACGACAGCCGTTGTGGGGAATCGGCGTCACGTCCCGGATCGACCGGATCGTGAGACCGGCACTCTGCAACGCCTGGATTGCGGACTCGCGGCCGGAGCCGGGGCCCTGAACCCGCACGTGCACGCGCTTCATACCCATCGAGGCCGCCTCGCGTCCCACCTGTTCGGCGGCGATCGTCGCCGCGAACGGCGTGGACTTCTTCGACCCCTTGAAGCCCGCCTTGCCGGCGCTGGCCCACGCCACCGTACCGCCGTTGGCGTCGGTGATCGTGATGATGGTGTTGTTGAAGGTGGCCTTTATGTGGGCCATTCCTTCGGCTTCTACCTGGCGCTTCTTGCGCCCGCTGGATCTCGGCTTCGCCATGACTCGGTATTCTCTCCCTTACTTCCTCGGCGCCTTCTTCTTGCCGGCCACGGCGCGCCGCGGGCCCTTTCGGGTCCTCGCATTCGTGTGTGTCCTCTGGCCTCGGACCGGGAGACCCCGGCGATGCCTCAGACCCCGATAGCAGCCAATGTCCATCAGCCGCTTGACGTTCATCGACGTCTCGGTTCGCAGCGCGCCTTCCACCTTGTACCGATTCTCGATGACCCGTCGGAGCTTGTTGACGTCCTCATCGGAGAGAGCGTTGACCCGGATGTCCGGGCTGACGGCCGTCTCCGCGAGGATCGCCTTCGCCGTCGATCGTCCCACACCGTAGATGTAGGTGAGCGCGACTTCGATTCGCTTGTCCCTCGGCAGATCTACTCCCGCAATTCTCGCCATCCTCAGCCCTGCCTCTGCTTGTGCTTCGGATTACGGCTGCAGATCACCCGCACCACGCCTCGGCGGCGGACGATCTTGCAGTGCTCGCAGATCCGCTTGACGCTCGATCGGACCTTCATGGTTCCTTCCGTTCCCCTCGTTCCGTGCGCGAAAGAGCCGCTTAAGATAGCGGTCCCGCGCCCAAAACTCAATGTCGGTTCACTTGAACCGGTACGTGATCCGCCCCTTCGACAGGTCGTACGGAGACATCTCGACCGTGACCTTGTCGCCCGGCAGGATCCGTATGTAGTTCATGCGGATCTTGCCGGAAACGTGACAGGTGATTTCATGCTCGTTCTCGAGCCGGACCCGAAACATCGCGTTCGGGAGCGCCTCGATCACTTCGCCCGCCATCTGGATCGGTTCTTCCTTCGCCAAGACTACTCCTCGGTCAGGTCCGCCGTCTCCGGTCGGACCGTGAGCACCCGCGGGCCTTCGGCCGTCACCGCGACGGTGTGTTCAAAATGCGCCGACAGGTCTCCGTCCGCCGTGACGACCGTCCACCCATCGGCGAGTGTGCGGATCTCCCGGCTGCCGATGTTGACCATCGGTTCAATCGCGATCACCAGGCCCGGCTCCAGCCGATCTCCTCGCCCCCGCCGGCCGAAATTCGGCACGTGCGGCGGTTCGTGCGGTTCGTGGCCCACGCCGTGACCGACCAGTTCGCGAATCACGCTGAAGCCGGCCCGCTCGACGTGCTCCTGAATCGCCGCGCCGACGTCGCCCAGCCGCGCGCCGGGCCGAGCTTCGGCCACCCCCAGTTCGAGCGACTCTCGCGTCACGCGCAGCAGTCGCTCGGCTTCCGGTCCCACGCGGCCGACGGGCACGGTGATCGCCGCATCGGCGAACATTCCGTCCAGCTTGACCCCCACATCCACGCTCACGAGATCGCCGTCCGACAACTGGCGGGAGGCCGACGGTATGCCGTGCACGACTTCTTCGTTGACGCTCGTGCAGAGCGTCGCAGGGAATCCGTACAGGCCCTTGAAGGCGGGCTCCGCACCATCGTGATCCCGAATGTACTCCTCGGCGATTCGGTCCAGGTCCGTCGTCGTCATCCCGGGTTCGACGCGCGAGGCGACGAGTTCCAGCGTCCCGGCCACGATCTCGCCGGCCGCGAAAATCCTGTCGATCTCCGCGGCACTCTTCAGCCGGATCAAGCTGCGATCCCGTCCTGGACCCGCTTCGTGATCCCTTCGACGCTTCCCAGACCGTCCACGTCCACCACTCGCGGTCCCGACGCGCGGTACCATGCGAGAACCGGCTCCGTCTGGTCGCGGTAGACTTCGAGCCTCCGTCGGACCGTCGCCGCGTCGTCATCCCGCCGCTGAATCAGGGCGCCGCCGCACTCACCGCACGTCGCGTCGGGCGCGGCGTCCGGGCCGATCACGACACCGCATTTCGAGCAGACGAGTCGGCCGGAGAGGCGTCTGACGATCTCATCGTCCTCCACGGAGATGTTGATCACCGCGTCCAGGCTGATTCCGAGCTCATCGAGCATTCGGCCGAGACCTTCGGCCTGTGCCACCGTTCGCGGAAAGCCGTCGAGAATGAACCCGTTTCGAGCCGCGTCACCGGTAAGCGCCTCGCCCATGATTCCGAGGATTACCTCGTCGGGCACGAGCTCACCCGCGTCCATGAACTGCTGCGCGCGGCGGCCCATTTCGGTTCCCTCGCGACGGGCCGTCCGCAGGATGTCCCCGGTGGAGAATCTCGGGACGTCGTAGCGGCGCTCGAGGATTTCTCCCTGGGTTCCCTTTCCCGCACCGGGCGGGCCCATCAGTACGATGCGCACGAGGCCGATCTACATGTACCGTTGGCGGCCGCGGTACTTCACGCGGCCCTTCTTCATGAAGCCCTCGTACTGCCGAAGCAGCAGGTGCTGCTGCATCTGCTGGACGGTGTCCAGGGCCACCCCGACCACGATCAGCAGCGAGGTGCCGCCGAAGAAGAAGGTCTGGATGTCGAATGCGTCGAAGATCCAGAATGGCAGCAGCGCGATCACCGCCAGATAGATCGAGCCGGGCAGCGTGACTCGGGTCAGCACCTGGTCGATGTACTCCGCGGTCTGGGCGCCGGGCTTCACGCCGGGTATGAAGCCGCCCTGTTTCTTCAGATTCTCGGCGAGATCCACCGGGTTGAAGATGATCGCCGTATACACGTAGGTGAACAGGATGATCAGGATCGCGTAGGTGATGTAGTAGACCGGGGATCCGATCTGGAACATCTGGCTCAGGTCGTAGAGCACGCCCTTCACGCCACTCGTCGCCACGCCCTGACCGCCCGTGAACGAGTAGAGCGTTCCCGGAATGATGATGAGGGCCTGGGCGAAGATGATCGGCATCACGCCCGCCGAGTTGATCCGGATCGGAATGAACGACTTCGTTCCCTCCCGTACCCGGCCGCGCCCGACGACCTTGCGAGGAATCTGCACCGGAATCTTCCGGGCGGCCATCGTGAGGGCGACGACCGCAGCGGTAATCGCGATCAGCACGAGAATCAGCAGCGCAAGCTTGAACAGGCTGATTCCACCGGCCTGCCACAACTCGAGCGTGTTGAATACGGCGGCCGGGAACCCCTGGAGGATCGAGAAGAAGATCAGCAGCGACATACCGTTGCCGATGCCCCGCTCCGTGATCTGCTCTCCGAGCCACATCACGAACACGCCACCGGCCGTCAGCAGCAGAACCGTGACGATCCGGAATGCCCAGCCCGGCGCCACGACGACGCCCGGCTGCGATTCGAGAAAGATGGCGTAACCGTAGGCCTGCATGATGCAGAGAAAGACCGTGGAGTAACGAGTCCACTGCGTGATCTTCCGGCGGCCCTCCTCGCCTTCTTTCTGCAGCTTCTCGATCGCGGGGAACGTGGCACCGAGCACCTGGAAGATGATGCTGGCGGAGATGTAGGGCATGATCCCGAGCGCGAACACGGTGGCTCTCGCCAGCGCTCCGCCCGTGAACATGTCGTAGATCCCGAACAGCGTTCCCTGAAATTGCCCCGCGAGCGCTTCGAGTGCCTGCAGATTCACGCCCGCCGTCGGGATGTGAGCCCCGAGACGATAGATGGCCAGGGCCATGAGCGTGAACAGGATCTTGTTCTTTAGCTCAGGGACCTTGAACAGGTTCTGGGCGGCCTGCAGGGCCTGCGTTCTTTCGTTGGCCATATCAGCCGATCAGCTCCACCTGCCCGCCGTCCGCCTCGATCTTCTCGCGGGCCGACGAGGAGAAGGCGTGTGCCCGAACCGTGACGGCACGACCGGTCGCCCCGTCCCCGAGGATCTTGACCGGCTTGGCGACCGAACCGATCAGCCCGTGGTCCTTCAGCTGATCCGGACCGATCTCCGTCTCCTCGAGCTCCGCGAGGGACGAGAGGTTCACGACCTGAAACCGCCGTCGCGAGATCGGCTTGAAGCCGCGCTTCGGGACCCTGCGGTACAGCGGCATCTGGCCGCCTTCGAACCAGGCAGGAATCGAGACGCCCGTCCTCGACTTCTGTCCCTTGTGCCCCTTGCCGGAGGTCTTTCCATGCCCGGACCCGTGGCCTCGACCGATTCGCTTCGGCTTCTGCCGGGATCCCGGGGCCGGACTCAAGTTCTCGAGTCCGATTCGCTTTTCCTTCGCCATCGGTCTAGTCGACCTCCTCGACCTCGACGAGATGCGAGACGACACGGATCATCCCGCGAATCGCGGGGCCATCCTGTTTCTCGACCTCATCCTGGTGATGCTTAAGGCCCAGCGCGCGGAGCGTGTCCTGCTGCTTGCGGATGGCATTCGAGCCGCTGCGGACCTGCTTGATTCGAAGCGTCTTAGCCACGCATCGCCTCCCGGACCTGCTCGACGTCGATTCCGCGCTCGCGCGCGACCTGCTCCGGCGTGACGAGACTCTGCAGCCCTTCCATCGTGGCCGCGACCATGTTCAGCGGATTGTTGGACCCGAGGCTCTTGGTCAGGATGTCCTGAACGCCGGCACAATCGAGCACGGCACGCACCGGCCCGCCTGCGATCACACCCGTTCCGGGCGCCGCCGGCTTCAGAAGCACTCGCCCGGCGCCGTAACGGCCCATCTGCTCGTGCGGGATCGTCCCGCCGACGATGGGAATCTCGACCATCGATCCGCGTGCGCGCTCGAGGCCCTTGCGGATCGCTTCCGCGACCTCGTTCGCCTTGCCGAGAGCGGTTCCCACGCGGCCCTGTCCATCGCCCACGGCGACCAGGGCCGTGAAGGAGAACCTGCGTCCGCCCTTCACCACCTTGGAGACGCGATTGATGTGAATCACGTTCTCCTTGAGGTTGTCGCCCTCGTCCCGTCGCCTGTTATGCTTCTTCGCCATTCTCAGTGCTTTCCCTGCTTCGCCGGACCGGTCCCGTCAGGGCTGGCCGGCTGGGTCTTCATCAGGATCAGAACTCCAGGCCGCCGGCGCGAGCGCCGTCGGCGAAGGCTTTGATGCGGCCGTGGTAGCGGAAGCCGGCACGGTCGAATACGACCCGCTCGATCCCCGCTTCCTTCGCCCGTTCCGCCAGTGCGAATCCGGCGCGCCAGGCAGCCGCCACCTTGGTGGACATCTCTTCTGCCCTCTCGTCGTTCACCGTCTCGAGCGCCGAAAGCGTGGAGAGACCGAGCAGCGTCACGCCGCGGTCATCGTCCACCAGCTGTCCTTCCATGTTCCGATGACTGCGAAACACCACGAGCCGCGGTCGCTCGCTCGTGCCGCGCAACTTCTTTCGGACGCGGATGTGGCGTCGCTGCCTGCGCGCTCGCCGTTCCGCCGACTTGGTTCCCGCCATGCTTCATTCCTCCGATACGAACCGCCCGGACCGACAATCGGGCCGGGCGAATCCTCTTCGATGCGCCTCGATCAGCCTGCCGTCGCCGCAGCCTTACCGGCCTTCCGACGCACATGCTCGCCGCGGTAGCGGATACCCTTGCCCTTGTAGGGCTCGGGCGGTCGAACCCGCCGGATCTGCGCGGCGATCTCGCCGACCGACTGCTTGTCGATCCCCCGTACGTGCATCAGGGTCGGGGATTCGACCGCCAGCTCAATGCCCTCCGGTGCCGCGAACGGAACCGGCTTGCTGTAGCCGACGTGCAGTTCCACGCCCTTTCCCTGCTGAAGCACACGGTATCCGACCCCGTGAATCTCCAGCGATCGCTCGAACCCGTCGGTGACGCCCTGAACCATGTTCGCGATCAGCGTCCGCGTCAGGCCGTGCATCGACCGGTGCCGGGGTTGATCCGTCGGCCGGTCCACGACGATCTCGCCGTCCTTCAGCTGGATCGACAGCTCCGGATCGAAGCTTCCCTCCAGCTGCCCCTTGGGCCCCTTCACCGCGACCCGACCACCGTCGATCTTCACATCGACGCCAGAGGGCACGGGGATGGGCTGTCTGCCAACTCTCGACATTGCGAATCCGCTCCTAGTAGACGGTCGCGAGAACCTCGCCACCGACGTGGCGGCGACGCGCGTCACGGTCCGTCATCACACCCTGGCTGGTCGAGAGGATCGCGATACCGAGTCCCGAACGCACTTTCGGAACCTCGTTCGCTCCCACGTACCTGCGCAGGCCCGGCCTCGACACGCGCCGGATCGAACGGATTACCGGCCGCTCCTGTTCGGTGTACTTGATGTAGACACGCAGGACGCCAAACGCCCCGTCGTCCAGCACCTTGTAGCCGTGAACGAAGTGGTTCTCGGTCAGGATCCGTGCGATCGCGATCTTCTGCTTCGACACCGGCATGTCCACCCGCTTGTGTCCGGCTGCTCCCGCATTCCGGATCCGAGTCAGCATGTCGGCGATGGGATCATTCATGCTCATCGTTCTACCAGCTCGCTTTCCTGACGCCCGGGATTTCCCCCCGCAGCGCCTGCTCACGGAAGCAGATCCGGCACAGGCCGAACTTCCGGATGTAGGCGCGCGCGCGGCCGCAGCGCTGACAGCGGCGTACCCGCCGTGCACTGTATTTCGGCTTCCGGTTCGCCTTCTCGATCAGGGACTTCTTCGCCATCTACCTCTCCTCGGGCACCCGGTATCCCGGAGCGCTGTTCAGACGACTACCGGCGTCTCGCCGCGGAACGGAAAGCCCATCTCCCGCAGCAGCACCAGCGCCTCGTCGTCCCGGTCCGTCGTCGTCACGAACGTGATGTCCATGCCGTGAACGCGGACGATGTCGTCGTAATCGATCTCCGGAAATATCATCTGCTCCCGGATCCCCACGGTGTAGTTCCCTCGCCCATCGAAGGCACGCCCGTTGAATCCGCGAAAGTCCCGGATTCGAGGAATTGCCGTGCCGATGAACCGGTCCAGGAACTCGTACATCCGATCAGACCGCAGCGTCACCTTCACGCCGATCGGCATCCCGTCCCGGAGATTGAAATTCGACACCGATTTCCTGGCGCGCGTCACGACCGGCCTCTGGCCTGCCACGAGCGCGACCTCTTTCACCACCGAGTCGAGAAGCTTCGGATCGTCCTTGGCATCACCGAGCCCGACGTTGATCACGATCTTGTCGAGCCGGGGAATCTCCATCCGGTTCCCGAATTCGAACGTGTCGGCCAGCTTCTGAACGACGTGCGACTCGTAGTGCTGTCTCAGCCTTGGCTGCATCTTCCGTATCCGCTCTATGTTCGCCGATTCCCGGGTCAGGCCCGCGGAATCGGATTCCCGCTGCGCACCGAGATCCGTTCCTTCGTGCCGTCCGTATCGATCCGCACCCGGAACCGCGCCGGTTCGTCGTTGCTCGGATCGACCAGCATCACGTTGGACACATGGATCGGCGCCTCGAACGAGACAATCCCGCCCTCGGGGTTCTTCTGCGAAGGCGCCTGATGACGCTTTCGCATGTTCACCCCCTCGACGACGACCTGGTGTTTGGCGGGCAACACGCGCAACACGACGCCACGGGCGCCCTTGTGGTTGCCCGAGATCACCTGCACCTGGTCGCCCCTTCGTACGTGCATCTTCTTCCGACTCATCGTTACGGGCTCCTCAGATCACTTCCGGCGCGAGCGAGACGATCTTCATGAATCGCTTCTCGCGCAGCTCACGTGCGACCGGCCCGAAGATCCGCGTCGCCCTCGGTTCGCCGGCCTCGTTGATGATCACGGCGGCATTCTCGTCGAACCGGATGTAGGTACCGTCGCTGCGACGATTCTCCTTCGCGGTACGCACGATCACGGCCCTCGCGACATCGCCCTTCTTCACGGTACCGCCCGGGATCGCGTCCTTGACCGCCACCACCACCACGTCGCCCAGCCCGGCGTAGCGCCGCCGCGATCCTCCGAGGACCCGGATGCACAACGCTCGTCGTGCGCCCGAGTTGTCGGCGATTCGCAGCTCCGTTTCCTGCTGGATCATCGGTTCAGCCCTCCTGCTCGGGCCGCTCGAGCAACTCGACGACCCTCCAGCGCTTCTTTCTGGACAGCGGACGGGTCTCCTCGATCAGCACCAGGTCGCCCAGTCGGAACTCGTTCGTCTCATCGTGAGCATGGTACTTCTTCTGGCGCTTCACCTGCTTGCCGTACAGCGGATGCGCCATGCGTCGCTCGACCGACACAACGACGGTCTTGTCCATGGCATCACTCACGATGCGACCCTGTCGCTGCTTGCGACGACCCACCGTGTCCTGCTGCATCGTCTCAGCCATCGGTCTCTCCCGCGGCCTGAGGCTCGCTCTCGTGGCGGATCGTCATCAGGCGCGACACCTGGCGGCGGAGCTGACGCAGCAGCGCCGGGTTCTCCAGCTGCTCGTAGCTCGCGCGGTAGCGGAGCCGGAAGAGCTCCTCGCGCGCCTTCTCGATCTCCGCATCGATCTCGTCGATGCTCAGTTCCCGGATCTCTCTTGTATCCATCATCAAATCAGTCCTCGCGAATCAGGAAGCGGGTCTTGACCGGGAGCTTGGCAGCGGCGAGCTCCATGGCGCGACGCGCGATGGATTCCTCGACGCCCTCGAGCTCGAACATCACCCGCCCCGGCTTGACGACCGCCACCCATCCCTCCGGGTTGCCCTTCCCCTTACCCATCCGGGTCTCGGCGGGCTTGGAGGTGATCGGCTTGTCGGGGAAGATCCGGATCCAGACCTTTCCGCCTCGCTTGATGTGGCGGGTCATCGCCACACGAGCGGCCTCGATCTGCCGGTTCGTGATCCAGCCCGGCTCCAGGGTCTGCAGACCATAATCGCCGAACGAGATCCGGTTTCCGCGACCCGCCTTGCCCTTGATCTTGCCCTTCTGCTGCTTCCGGTACTTCACTCGCTTGGGAGAAAGCATCTCGTCTTACGCGTTCCCGCCGGTCGTGTAGGTCTGCCCGCGGCGGTCATCGACGACCTCTCCCCGGAAGATCCAGACCTTCACACCGATCGCTCCATATGTCGTTTTCGCCATCGTCGAGGCGTAGTCGATGTCCGCCCGCATGGTGTGCAGGGGGACGCGTCCCTCGTGGTAGCCCTCGGTCCGCGCGATCTCCGCGCCGCCGAGACGGCCGCCACATTGAATCTTCACGCCCTCCGCACCGGCTCGCATCGCCGATTGCATCGCCCGCTTCATCGCGCGACGGAAGCTGATGCGCTGCTTCAACTGGTGGGCGACGCTGTCTGCCACGAGCTGCGCATCGACCTCCGGTCGCTTGATCTCTTCGACGTTGACCGAGACCTCGGAGTCGGTGAGCAGCGACAGCTCGTCGCGGAGCTTGTCCACTTCCGCGCCTCGCTTACCGATCACGACGCCGGGGCGACCCGTATGAATCGTGACCACGATCTTCGTCGGCTTGCGCTCGATCTCGACGTTCGAGATGGCGGCATGATCCAGCCGGGCGTGCAGATACTTGCGAAGCTTCTCGTCTTCGGCGAGCAACTTCGGAAAGTCCCTGCTCCTGGCGTACCAGCGCGACTTCCAGGGCTTTACGAGCCCGAGTCGAAACCCGTACGGATGCGTCTTCTGACCCACGGTTACTCCTTCTTCCCCACTACGACGGTGACGTGACTCGAGCGCTTCCGGCGCGGCGCGGCCCGCCCCATCGCGGCAGCGCGGTACCGACGCAGCGTCGGCCCCTCGTCCACGAACGCTTCGGCTACGAACAGATCATCCACGTCCAGTGCTTCACCGGATTCGTCCGCCTTGTAGACGGCATTCGCGACTGCCGACCTCAGCGCCTTGTCGATCGGCTCCGCGGCAGCCTTCTTCGAGAACTGCAGGATCGAATAGGCCGCGTTCACGTCCTGGTGCCGGATCTGGTCGATCACGAGGCGCATTTTCCGCGCGGACATTCCGACATTCTTTGCGATCGCTCGCCCTTGCATTTCCATCTCCCGTTCAGCCCGTATTCGGCGGTTCCGACGGCCTAGAGCCGGCCGCGCTTGTCTGCGAGCTTACCGCTGTGCCCCCGGAACAGCCGGGTCGGCGAAAATTCGCCGAGCTTGTGCCCGACCATGTTCTCCGACACGTAAACCGGGATGAACTTGTTCCCGTTGTGAACAGCCAGCGTGTGGCCCACGAACTCGGGGCTGATCGTGCATGCGCGCGCCCACGTCTTGATGACGCGCTTGTCGCCGGACTTGTTCATCGCCTCGATCTTCTTCTGCAGCTTGGGGTCGATATACGGCCCCTTCTTGACGCTTCGTGCCATCCCAGTCTCCCTCGCCGACTAACGGGTCGCCCGACCACGGCGACGGCCGCGGACGATCATGCGATTGCTCGCCTTTTTCTTCTTCCGCGTCTTGCGGCCTTCCGCCTTGCCCCACGGGGAGACCGGCGGACGTCCGCCAGACGAACGACCCTCGCCTCCGCCGAGTGGATGATCGATCGGGTTCATCGCGACACCGCGAACCTTCGGTCGACGTCCCAACCAGCGGCTGCGACCCGCCTTACCCGAGCGAATCAATTCGTGATCGGTATTGCCGACCTGTCCCAGCGTCGCCAGGCAATCGCCCCGCACCATCCGGACTTCGGTGCTCGGAAGCCGGAGCGTGACCATGTCACCCTCCTTGGCGATCAGCTGGATCGCCGCGCCCGCAGAGCGACCGATCTGCGCACCCTTTCCAGGGACGAACTCGACCGCGTGCACGGTCGTCCCAAGCGGGATTTCCTTGAGCGGCAGCGCGTTACCGAGTCGCGGCTCCGAGCCCGGGCCCGAGACGATCACATCTCCGACCTTCAGCCCGCGCGGGTGAAGGATGTACCGCTTTTCGCCGTCCGCGTAGCCGATCAGCGCGATCCGGGCCGAACGGTTCGGATCGTACTCGATTTCCTTGACGGTACCGGGCACTCCGTGCTTGTTCCGCCGAAAATCGATCTTGCGGTACCGACGCTTGTGACCGCCTCCCCGCCGCCGGCTGGTGAGCCGACCGTGGTGGTTGCGCCCCGACTTCTTCGACAGCCCCTCGGTGAGAGACTTCTCCGGCTCGGACCGTGTGATCTCATCGAACCCCGAGACCGAACGGAAGCGATTGGCGGCCGTAACGGGCCGGAACTTCTTCAGCGCCATCTCATTCTCCCCCGAAGACGTCGATCATCTCGCCCTCGGCGAGGGTGACGATCGCCTTCTTCCAGCTCGGCTTTCGGCCGATGTGCCGGCCGACGCGTCGCTCCTTGCCGAGCACGTTCATCGTGTTCACCGACGTGACGTGCACGTCGAACATCGATTCCACGGCCTGGCGGATTTCGACCTTCGTTGCATTCCGGTCCACCACGAACGCGATGCGCGGACGAACGGGAATGTCCTTGTCTTCATGACGCTTCCGAATCCTTCCCGGGTTGAACTGCAACCGGGAGGTTTCCTCGGTAACGATCGGACGGATCAGGATCTCGTGGGGCGAACGGCTCATTGGTCGTCCTCCGGGCTCTCGTCGGCCGCCGCCTGGAAGGCGGTCTCTTCGATGATCAGCACGTCGGACCAGATCAGGTCATAGGCCGAAGCCTCGCCCCACGGACGGACCAGTACGCCCTGCAGGTTCCGCGCGGAGAGATAGACGTCCTTCTTCAGCCCATCGGTCAGGATCACGACGTTGCCTGTCGCTTCGATCGAATCGAGCAGATCGACGATCGTCCGGGTCCTCGGCGCGTCGAGCGAGAGAGGCTCGATGACGACCAGCGAGCCGTCCATGGCCCGCGCGTTGAGCGCCGACCGGATGGCCAACTGCTTGATACCCTTGGGCACCTGGAGCCGGTAGCTGCGCGGCTGCGGTCCGAACACCACGGCGCCCCCGCGCCACTGCGCGGAACGTATCGATCCCTGCCTCGCGCGCCCGGTCCCCTTCTGGCGCCACGGCTTCGCGCCGCCGCCCCGGATCGTCTGCCGCGTCTTCGTCGAATGGGTGCCCTGACGCCCGTTCGCCTGAATCGCCGTGACCACCTGGTGCAGCACCGCCTCGTTCACGGTGCCGTCGAACAGATCGCCCGGCAGCTCGAAGTCACCGGAGCGGGCCGTGCCGGCCGCTGTATACGCTTTCGCCTTCATCCTGCCTCTCTTGCCCTCAGACCGCGCGGATGACAACAGCGGTATGGCGCGATCCGGGGACCGAGCCGCGTACGAGCAGAAGATTCCGCTCGAGGTCGATCTTCTCGATCTGCCGATTCATCGCCGTGCGCTTCGTGTTGCCCATCTGCCCGGACATCTTCCGGCCCTTGATGACCCGCGAGGGGTCGGTTCCGGGTCCGATCGAGCCGGGTTTGCGGAGAATCTTCTTGCTGCCGTGCGACGCCCTCGACCCGCCGAAATTCCAGCGCTTCACCGTGCCCTGAAAGCCGCGACCCTTGGTCGGACCGCTGATCTTGACCTTCTGGCCGACCTCGAACAGCTCCAGCGTCAGCTCCTGGCCCGGCTCGTACTCTGCGCCCTCTTCCGGAGCGAACTCCGCGAGAATCTCGGGGACGTAGTCGAGTCCGGCCCGCGATGCATGCCCGGCTTCCGCCTTTCGGACCCGGACCTCCTTGCGACGCCCGAACCCGAGCTGCACGGCATCGTAGCCGTCACGCTCCTGGTTCTTCACCTGGACAACGGGACAGGGCCCGACCTCGAGGACCGTGCACCCCACCGCTCGTCCATCCTCGGTGAAGATCTGGGTCATCCCCACTTTCTTGCCGATCAATCCTGGCATTCGTCGGCTCCTACTGAACCTTGATCTCTACGTCGACGCCGGCGGCGAGGTCGAGCTTCGTCAGCGCGTCCACCGTCTGCGGTCGGGTATCGTAGATGTCGATCAGTCGCTTATGCGTCTTCAGTTCGAACTGCTCCCGCGACTTCTTGTCCTTGTGCGGACTGCGGAGCACGGTGAACAGCTGACGACGCGTGGGAAGCGGGATCGGACCGCTCACGGATGCACCGGTCTTCTGCGCCGTGCGGACGATGTCCGCCGCCGTCTGGTCGATGACCACCGGGTCGAACGCCCGCAGTCGGATCCGAATCTTCTCCGCCATTGTCTCTCTCGCCGTCCTGTTACTCGATGATCTCGGTGACGACGCCGGCGCCGACGGTGCGGCCGCCCTCGCGG
>CBDTXM010000027.1:0-24848 GCA_965364445.1 uncultured bacterium
CCCTCGCTGCAGGACGAGCGAAGCCGGGAGCGTACCGAGGTCACTACCGTCTACGGCCAGACGGATTCTGCTCTCGCGGCGCTCCGGGTCGAGCGCAGTGATCGTAGGCATGACCCGCTACCGGCTCAGACCTCCACGACTTCGGCGGACTCTTCCCCTTCCTCCTGTGCATCCTCGGCGCCGGGATCGACCGACAGGATCCCGAGCGCTACCCGGAGCTTGTGCTCGATCTCATCCGCAATGTCCGGATTCTCCCGCAGGAACAGCTTGGAATTCTCCCGGCCCTGCCCGAGCCGGACGTCATCGCCGTAGGAGTACCAGGCCCCCGAGCGCTGGATGATCCCATGTTCCTCCCCGAGGTCCACGAGAATCCCCGACCGGCTGATCCCTTCGTTGAACATGATGTCGAACTCCGCCATCCGGAACGGCGGCGCACACTTGTTCTTCACCACTTTGACGCGGGTGCGGTTGCCGACCTGCTCGTTCCCGTCCTTGATCGAAGCGATCCGGCGGATGTCGAGCCGCAGCGAAGAATAGAATTTGAGCGCCCGGCCTCCGGTGGTCGTCTCCGGGCTGCCGAACATCACGCCGATCTTCTCGCGAATCTGATTGGTGAAGATCACCGCGGCATGGGAACGGCCGATCGCACCGGTGAGTTTGCGCAGCGCCTGCGACATCAGCCGCGCCTGCAGACCCACGTGCGAGTCACCCATCTCCCCTTCGATCTCTGCCCGTGGTACGAGAGCCGCCACGGAATCGACGACAATGACGTCGAGCGCGCCGGATCGGACGAGCACTTCGGCGATCTCCAACGCCTGCTCGCCCGTATCGGGTTGTGAGACCAGCAGGTTCTCGACGTCCACGCCCAGCCGCTCGGCATACTGGACATCGAGGGCGTGCTCGGCGTCGATGAATGCGGCTACCCCACCGTCCTTCTGGGCATTCGCGATCACGTGCAGCGTGAGCGTCGTCTTTCCCGAAGACTCGGGCCCGAAGATCTCCGTCACCCGGCCCCGAGGGATTCCGCCGACGCCGGTCGCGTGGTCCAGGGCCAGCGCGCCGGTGGAGATCACCGGTGTCTTCACCCGGGCCCGGTCCAGACCGAGCCTCATGATCGCCCCTTTTCCGTGCTGCCGTTCGATCTGATTGATCGCCACGGTGAGGGCCTTCCGCCGTTCCTCGTTGAGCTCCAGTGCCATCGCGTCGTCCTCGAATGCAGGGTCGGTTGTCGGTCGAAACAGTATATCGGGCCCCTCCGACTTTCGCAATTTGTTCGGGTCGTCCCGGCACGGCACGCGGGACCTCTTCGGGAGCAGGCCGCGCGACAAGTCTGGACCCGATCCCTCATCGTGCTCTCACCGGCTTGCCGGAGCCGAGTCGCGGGGCGACGATTCGGGTTGTTCCATCCGACCCCGGCGACGCCGATCCTGGAGACAGAGATGCCCGACAAGGACAAGAACGCCACTCCGGCCATTCCGGCCACCGCGATTGAAGGGCTCGGGGAATTCTACCTCGGCCGGCGGCCCGGCGAGCCCGGGGCGCCTCCGTTCCTCTACGACTCCCGGGACCTGACCACGCACGCCGTGGTGCTCGGAATGACGGGCAGTGGGAAGACGGGGCTCTGCATCACGTTGCTGGAGGAGGCCGGACTGGACGGGATTCCGGCCCTGGTCATCGACCCCAAGGGCGATATCGGGAATCTCCTGCTCACCTTCCCGGATCTCGAAGCCGGCGACTTCAGGCCCTGGATCGACGAGGCCGAGGCCGAGAGGAAGCGACTTACGCCGGATGCGTATGCAGAGGCCACTGCGGAGACGTGGCGGCGGGGCCTGGAGGAATCCGGACAGGACGGCGCCCGGATCGCGAGGCTTCGTGCGGCGGTCGACATGCCGATTTATACGCCGGGAGCGAGCCACGGTCTGCCGATCGCCGTCCTGCGTTCCTTCGAGGCCCCGGGAGAGCAGATCCTTGACGATACGGACGCACTGACGGAGCGGATCACGACGGCCGTTTCCGGGCTGCTTGCCCTCGCCGGGATCGATGCGGACCCGGTGCGCAGCCGCGAGCACATCCTGCTCTCCCGGATTCTGGAACGCGGGTGGACCTCGGGTCGCGACTTCGATCTCGGCGCCCTGATCCGGGACATTCAGTCGCCCGGGTTCGACCGCGTGGGCGTGCTGGACCTCGAGTCGTTCTTTCCGGAGCGTGAGAGATTCAAGCTGGCCACCGCACTGAACAACCTTCTCGCCGCCCCCGGTTTCGAGAGCTGGCTGGAAGGACCGCCCCTGGACATCCCTTCCCTGCTCTGGACGCCGGAGGGCCGGCCGAGAATCGCGATCTGCTCGATTGCACACCTCGGCGAGCCGGAGCGGATGTTTTTCGTCACGCTGCTTCTCAACGAACTCCTTTCCTGGGCACGTTCGCAGCCGGGCACCTCATCTCTCAGGGCCCTCCTGTATATCGACGAGGTGATGGGATACCTGCCCCCCACCCGAAATCCGCCCTCGAAGCCTCCCCTGCTCACGCTGCTGAAACAGGCGAGGGCGTACGGCCTCGGCATCGTTCTGGCCACGCAGAACCCGGTCGACCTCGACTACAAGGGCCTCGGGAACACCGGCACCTGGTTCCTCGGCCGCCTGCAGACCGAGCGGGACAAGGACAGGGTGATCGAGGGACTCGAGAGTGCATCGGGAGCATCCGAGGGGGGCCTCGATCGGAAGCGGATGGATCGTCTCCTCTCCGGGTTGGAGAAGCGGACTTTCCTGGTCGGCAACGTTCATGCCGACGCACCTCAACTGATCCGGTCCCGCTGGGCGATGTCCTATCTGCGGGGACCTCTGACCCGTCCGGAGATCCGGCGCCTGATGGCAGGCCGTAAAGCGGATTCGTCCAACGCTCCCGAGGCGCGCGAGGCGATCGCCGCCGGTCGGAGAGCTGGAACCGGCGAGCCAGACGAGGCCGGTCAGACCCCGGCGGCCAGGGAACGGTCGCCGGCCGACCTGACAACCGACCGCCCGATGGTACCTCCGGAGCTGCGGGAAGTCTTCCTTTCCCCATCCGAGCCGGATTCCGCCGCCTCTCCGGTCATGCTGCGTCCTGCGCTCCTCGGTCTGGCGGACCTGCACTACGTCAGAGCGTCGCTCGGTGTGGACGTCTGGGAGGATGTGGCGATCCTCTCACCGGTCGAGGAGTCGACCGAATCGGATCCGTGGGCCGGTGCCCGGGAGCTGCCGGCGATTCCGGAACTGGATCACCCGGCGCCGGAACCGGCTCTGTTCGCACCGGTGCCGGCCCGCGCGATGGGCGCGAAGCAGCGCCGCCGCTGGCCGTCGCAGCTGAAGGCCTGGCTGTACCGGGAACGCCCGCTGCGGCTCTATCGGATTCCGTCCCTGAAGCTGACATCGAACCCGGGCGAATCGGAAGCGGCCTTCCGAGTCCGCGCCCGCGAGAGCGCGCGGACCGCCCGGAGTGCGGCGGTTTCGAAGGTCCGGGATACGTACCGGCGCAAGGTGGAATCGATCGACAAGAAGCTCGCGACGGCTCGGACGAAGCTCGACCGGGAGCAATCGCAATACGACTCCCAGAAGCTGGAGAGTGTTGTCGGTATCGGATCCACACTGCTGGGGACCTTGCTGGGCGGTCGGTCGTTCACCGGATCGAAGGCCACGACGGCTGCACGCCAGGTGAGCCGGGCCGCCAGCCAGCGGGACGACGTGAGGCGGGTCGAGAGTCAGATCGAGGAGTTGGAAGCGCAACTCGCAGACATCGAGCTCGAATTGACCGAAAAACTCGAGCAGACCCGGGCCGACTGGAACGTGGAATCGCTGACCGTGGAAGAAGTGGTCCTGGCTCCGCGTAAAAGCGAGATCGGCGTCGAACTCGTGGCGCTTGCCTGGCAGCCGGATGGCGAGGGAGATTTTCGAAGCGAGGCGGCAGGCACGGGAAACGGAGATCCCACCTGAGGAATCAGCCCGGGAGGAACGCTCCCATCGGCCTGGGCCGCGGCCGATCGGAGAGCTTTACGCGGCCAACCGTCCAGTCGGACGGAACCGCCGATCCAGCGACTTCAGTCGTCCAGGACGAACGTGACTTTCATGTTGACTCTGTAAGTCGCGATCTTCCCATCCTTGATCTCTACCGTCTGCTCGTTGATCCAGGCGCCCTTGATGTGCTTCAGGGTCTTGTGGGCCCGAGCGATTCCGAGGCTGATAGCGTCTTCGAAGCTCTTCTCGGAAGACGCGGTGATCTCGGTGACCTTGGCGACGGACATTCCAGATCTCCTTTGTAAGGGTGTCAACTGGGTTCTGCTTCGAGAACCCTAAGTATAGCACGGTGTGATGCGCGATGCCCAGTCAATCGAGCGCTTCGCGCAGCGCTCTCAGAGCGAAGTCGATGCCTTCGTCATCCACGTCGAAATGGGTGACGGCCCGGAGCCTCGTCGGTCCGGTCGCGATCAGCAGCACGCCCCGCTCGGCCAGTCGATCCGCCAGGTCCCCCGCGCTCAGATCGGGTCGCGTCACTTCGATCATCAGGATGTTGGTTTCCGGCTCGAGCGGCTCCACGCCGTCGATTTCCCGGCATCCTTCGGCCAGGGCCCGGGCCCTGGCATGATCCTGCGGGAGGCGCGGGAGAACGTGGTCCAGTGCCCAGAGACCGGCCGCGGCGAGGATGCCTACCTGCCGCATGCCTCCTCCCAGCCGCTTTCGAACCGACCAGGCCTCTCCGATGAGTTCCGAGGGGCCGGCGAGCAGCGATCCTACGGGGCACCCCAGTCCCTTCGAGATGCACACCATCACCGTATCCGCTTCTTCGGCGAACTCGGCAAGCGGAGTCTCCGAGGCGGTGGACGCGTTCCAGAGTCGAGCGCCGTCGAGATGCACGGGCAGCCCGCGATCGCGAGCCAGTGAGCGCACCTCTCGCATCGCTGCGACCGGAACGACGACTCCGCCGTGCATGTTGTGAGTGTTCTCGATCCAGACCAGCGAAGTAACCGGATGGTGACGATCCCCCGGCCGGATCGCCCGGGCGACATCGGCGGCCGTCAGCCTGCCGGAGTCCGATTCGACCGGGTGCAGCTGGACGCCCGAAAGCCAGGCGGCGTCTGCCATTTCATAGTGGAATACGTGCGACTCGGCTTCGCAGACGGCTTCCGTGCCCGGTCTCGTGTGCAGGATCATGGCGGCCTGATTGGCCTGCGTTCCGGAAGGAAAGAAGAGCGCAGCCGGCTTCCCCAGCAGCTCTGCGATCCGCTGCTCCAGGCGTTCGACCGTCGGGTCTTTGCCGAGGACATCATCGTCCACCTCGGCCTCCGCCATCGCGCGGCGCATCCCGGCGGGCGGCCGGGTTACGGTATCGCTTCGCAGGTCTACGGGGCGGTGCACGGGTTCTCGGAGTCGGGATTCAATCAGGTCGCCGCGGTCGCATCAGCGATGGCCCCGCCGCACCGGGAGCAGAACCGGGCGCCCGGTTTCACCGCGGCGCCACAGACCGGACAATCTCCGGCCGGGAGATCCGAAACGGAGCTCTCACCTAGCGCGTCCCTGGCCTCGATCGCCTCAGCCGCCCAATGCGCCCGCAGTTTCTGGTAATCGGACTCGGCCATCTTGCCCGTCTCGTATTCGAATTCGAGCTCGCGCAGGGCATCCAGGGCCCGGGCCTTCCGGCCCTCCGGCGTGGGGGCTTCCGCCTCCCTGACCCTCTTCCTCTCCACCATGGGCGCGAATATCACCGCCGCGAGCAGAAGCGCCAGAATTCCCCCGAATATGTAGACCGCGTACACGTTCGCACCGCCTGTTCAACCGTTTGTGTGCCTCGCCTCGCCGTCCGAGTGACGGCGGGCCGACGCGAGTTCCAGCGCACGGGCCGCCGCAGCGGCCGGTTCCACGAATCTCTCGATCGGGAATGTATCGCCGAGGGCATCCCGAATGCCCACCAGCGGCCTGCCGATCTTCATGCACAGGGCCGCTTCGTTCAAGGTGCCCCACTCCCCTTCGACCGCGACCAGGGCCTCCGAGGCTCGGACCACCAGTGCATTGCGCAATTCGCCGAGACCCGTGGCGACGGGTATCGTGACCCCGCCGGCACTGGCGTGCGGATCCGTACCCGGCAGGAAGCCCAGCACCAGGCCCCCGACCTCCGATGCCCCGGTGGCGGCTGCCTCCATCACGCCGCTCCCGCCCCCGCAGACGACCACGGCCCCGGCGAGCCCGAGCGCCCGTCCGACGGCATGGGCGGCTTGTCTTCCCGCAGGGGTCGCCTCAGCCGAACCGATCACGCCGATCCGAAGCGGGGGCTTCACCTCCGGCACTTCGCGATGCTCAGGCGTCCGACGACCAGGAGAGAAGCGCCCTGATCGCGCGGCTCCAGTCCGACATGGCTCTCTGCCTCACTTCGGCCGCGTCGGACCCCGGATGGAAGACCCGGCCCTCTCCCAGCACACCGAGGAAGTCCTCCGGTCGATCCCAGAACCCACTGCCGACGCCTGCCAGTCCGGCGGCTCCGATCGCGGTGAGCTCCGTGGCTCCGGGTCGGTGCACCTCCAGCCCGAGCAGATCTGCCTGGAACTGCATGAGCCAGTCGTTCGCCGATGCTCCACCATCGGCCCGGAATCGACCCGGCTCGACAGAGGCGGCGCGGGCCATGGCCTCGACGACTTCCACGGTCCCACATGCCATCGCCTCCAGTGCGGCGCGAACCAGATGGGCTCGCTCCGTCCCGCGGGTCAGGCCGAAGATCGTTCCTCGCGCCCCGGGCTCCCACCAGGGCGTTCCCAGCCCTGCCAGCGCCGGAACGAAGACGACTCCACCGGTGTCGGGAACGCTCCTGGCCAGCGCCTCGCTCTCAGACGAATCGACGATCAGCCCGAGTCCATCTCTCAACCACTGGAGGGCCGAGCCCGCTACCAGGATCGAACCTTCCTTCGCGAACTGGGGCTCGCCGCGGGGACCGCAGGCGATGGTGGTGAGGACCCCCTCGTCATCGGTCCCGCGCTCGTCGCCGCAATGCAGGAGCAGGAATGCCCCGGTCCCGTAGGTGTTCTTCGCATCACCCGCCTTCCATCCCCCGTGCCCGTAGAGAGCCGACTGCTGGTCTCCGGCCACCCCGGAGATCGGAATGTCCGCTCCGAGCACGGTTGGATCCGTTCGCCCGATCACCCCGGCGGACGGGTGAATGGCGGGCAGCATCTCCGAGGGCACTCCGAACAACTGGCAGAGCTCGGGATCCCAGCCTCGGGACTCGAGACCATAGAGCATCGTCCGGGAGGCGTTGGTGTGGTCCGTGGCGTGGACCGTCCCTCCCGTGAGCTTGAAGATCAACCACGAATCGATCGTTCCGAAACAGGCTTCGCCGGCGGCGGCCCGGTCGCGCAGCTCCGGATGCTCGCGCAGAAGCCACTCGAGCTTCGTAGCCGAGAAATATGGATCGAGCACCAGCCCCGTGCGCTCCCGGATCAACTCCGAGAGACCGAGTGCCCGCAGTTCGGCGCATCGCTCCGAAGTTCGCCGATCCTGCCAGACAATCGCACGGGCGAGCGGCTGACCCGTGTTGCGGTCCCATACGACGGTCGTCTCGCGCTGGTTGGTGATCCCGATTGCGGCGATCGCGTTCGGTGTCAGGCCCGCCTCGGTGACCGCTCGACCGACGACGGAGCGCACGGAGGCCCAGATCTCCTCTGCATCGTGCTCGACCCGACCGGGAGCCGGGAAGTACTGGCGGAATTCCTCGTAGGCCGCGCCCAGCACCGCGCCAGCATGATCCAGCAGCATGGCACGGGATCCGGTCGTGCCCTGGTCGATCGCGAGTACGGCCCTGGTGGCACTCACCTTCCAGGGTCCGGTGAGACGATCATTCGAGCTCGACCCGGGCAGGGGAAACGGGGACCAGCGACTTGAAGTCGTACCGGTATCCGTGTCGACCGAGAAGCTGGAGGAAAAGCTGCACCGGGAGCCCCATGACGTTGAAGAAGTCGCCGTCGATTCCCTCGACGAGCGCAGATCCGCGTTCCTGAATCCCGTAGGCTCCGGCTTTGTCCGCGGGCTCGCCGCTGGCAACGTATTCCTCGCATTCGACCCGAGCAAGCGGACGAAATCGCACTGCCGTGCGGGCCACGCCTGTCTCGACACGCGACCCTGCGAGCAGTGCCATTCCTGTGAAGACATGATGCTCGCGGCCCGCGAGACGCACCAGCATTTCCGTGGCCTCCGCCCGGTTCACCGGCTTGCCCAGTGTCTCGCGACCGAGTGCCACGATCGTGTCCGCGGCGATCAGCAGCTCGTCGGGCCCACGGGAGACCGCTTCCGCCTTCGCGACGGCAAGCCGGCGGGCCGCCGCGGCGGGCCACTCCCCCGGGAATACCGTTTCCGGCGTATCCGGTATTCGAACACGGAAGGACAGTCCCAGACGTCTCAGGATCTCCGCCCGCCGGGGCGATGCCGAAGCGAGGACGAGTCGCACGCTCATCTTTCGATCACCAGGGTCACCGGCCCGTCGTTCACGAGGCTGACTCGCATCATCGCCCCGAAGCGTCCCTCGGCGACGGGCACCGTTCCACGCCGGCAGATCTCGACGAAGCGGTGATACAGCTCGGAGGCCAGCTCTGGTGGTGCTGCCGAGATGAAGCTGGGGCGACGCCCCTTCGAGCAGTCCCCATACAGGGTGAACTGCGAGACCACGAGGAGCTCGCCACCCGCGTCCCTGACATCCCGATTCATTCGGCCCGCCTCATCCGGGAAGACGCGCAGGCCGAGCAGCCTTCCAGCCATCCATTCCAGCGTGCTCTCCTCGTCTCCCGGTGCGAAACCCGCGAGGATCAACAGGCCGTGACCGATCTCGCCCACGACCTCTCCATCCACCCTCACGGCCGCCTCCCCGACCCGTTGCGCCACCACTCGCATGGCCCATCTCCCTCTGGCTCGTCCTGCCACCCGTTTGCAGCAATCAACAGCGATGTGCAGAAAGCGCGGCGTGACGTCAACCACATGCGCAGCCCGCTTCTGTGGCTCTTCTTCATCTTTCTCCACATGCTTTCCACGGTCTTTCCACATCATTTTTTTGAAATCCGCACGCCCTCCTCATGCCCTGTCGGTGCCATTGAGCAACTCAGAATCGATCGACGAGTTGCCCGGGCGCAAAGGAGATCAGGTGGTGACGACGGTCCCCCGAGAGGGTCGGCTCTGCGACCAGAACAGGAAGGCAGGAAATACTCAACCCCCGCTCGCTCCGAAGAGCGGCGGGGGTTGAGAGAGGATATCTTTTCCGCGTCGTAGCGCTGTTTCTGGTCGGTTGCGCTTTCCTTCCAGAATCCGACAGGTCTGGGTCCCTCCGCTCGATCAGCTGTGTGCCGTTTCGGTCCTCCGGAGAGAATCGTCCCGCCACATCGAGCGACCTGCCGTCGCTGTTCCGGCGCGGCGTCGTTCATGACCGCCGGTGCCTCCTCCACGGCACGCTGTCAATGTAAAAAGATCCGGTTTCTTCCGTCAAGTCATATTGCCCAGGAAGATCGCGTTTTTAAAAAAACGGTACGCGGAATTCCGATTCCTGGCCGGTTTGCGGAGACTATTCAGACGCAATTGACCCGATCCGGGTCGCGCGGGCGAGCGGTGCGACGTCGAGCGGACGGCTCGCGTCGACGGTCACCCCATCCTCTGCGACTCGCGCCATCACCCGGTTGAGGAGCGCATCAGCGGGCAGCGTTTTCTTCAGGCCGGGCGTGGTTCCGACGAGAATCAGGAGGTCCTTGCTGCGCGAAAGGGCAACGTTCAACAGTCTGGGCAGGTCGGTGTTCCGGCGTTCGTTCAGAAACCAGCTCGACCCCGGTGGCGCATCCACCGTATCGAGGACGACCACGGCTTTTTCGCGCCCCTGGAACCGGTGGATCGTGCTGATCTCCAGCCCGGCTGGCGCGGCCTGTCCCAACCGGCCCCGAACGCCTCGCCACAACGAGCGCGTCTGGGCCCGGTATGGAGTTACGACGCCGACGTCACTGACGCCCTCGCGTCCAAGCACCTCCAGGAGCTGGAGAATCGCCTCCACGTGGACCGCATTCTCCCTCGATCCGTCCACTCGGGTTACGTCCGGATCGAGGCTCGCGCTCTCGAGAAGGATCAACGCGGGGGCGGCGGAATCAGCGGTGCCGGGGGGAATCGCGTCCTTCAGTCTTCCGCCATAGAACAGGTCGCTCACGAGCGAACGGATCGGGGGGCGCATGCGATACTGCTGGTCGAGCATCGAACAGAGCCCGTCCGTCGGGGATGGCAGGCCGTCACCGTCTCCGTGACCGAGGACACCCGATTCCTCGAACAGGTCGCGAGCCAGCCAGCGACGGGCCCGGGGGTCGCGACTGAGCACGACCGGCGGCAACTGCTGGAAATCGCCGAACGCGAAGGCCGCACGATCCGCCAGACAGGCCGCGTGAACCACCTGTGGCAGGGGGGCGGCGCTTGCCTCGTCCACAATGAGATAATCGAACCGCTGAGCGGCCAGCTCATCTCGAATGGCCAGACTCGCGAAGGTAGACAGAACCACCTGCGCATCATCCAGTTGCGCCCTCGTCGCACGGGCCAACTCGCCGGCAAGCCGCCCCGCCCGCTGCAACAGAACGGCTTCCGATGCCCCGCGGGCCCGACCGATGATCCTCGCCTGGCGCTCCGCGAGCGACAGATCCGGGGTGCGCGCACGCGCGCGGCCGTCCAGAATCGTTCCTTCCAGTTCGAGCAGGGATCTCGAGAGCCGGGAAGGCTCCCTCCGCTCCGCGCGCTCCACGGCCGCCTCGAGCGACAGTCGGCGATCGCCGGTCGGACTGAACTCGGCCCCCACACGGATGACCCGATTGGCCTCGATCGCCTCCGGGCCGACGCAAGCAGCGACCCGCGATGCCGCCTCGTCCACGGCGACGTTCGTCGTCGCGACTACGAGGACCCGTCCCTCGCCCGCGAGGGCGGCGACCGTGGCGCCAAGCAGTCGCGTCTTCCCCGTGCCGGGAGGTCCCCAGACCAGCTGTGCTTCGCTCCCGAGGATGCGCGAGAGCGCATCTCGCTGCGCATCGTTGAGGCCCGGATCCGACGTGGCCGGGAGTTCGGCTCGGCCGACACGCGGAAACTCGCGGCCGAGCAGTCGCAGTGCCGTCTCCGGGTGGAATCTCTCAGGGTCTTCATCGATTTCGAGAAGCCGCGAAACCAGCGCGGCGAGGATCCATGTCGGATCGAAGGTCAGCAGGGCGGGACCCGGATGCGGTCCGAGCCACTCGTTCAGACGGACTCGTACCGCGGGGCGCGAACCGTCATGCCGGACCACTGTTCCCAGTCCTCGTCCGCGTTCCGATTCCACGCGCACCGCGTCGTCAGTCCGGATTCCGTATCGCCCCGGTGGAAGCGTCCATTCGTAGACCGGCGGCGCCCCCGCCGGACTGACCCGTTGCCCGCCGCTGCCGGAGAGAGGCGACGACAGTCCGCGAGCTTCCAGATCCGCCCGTACCGCCTCGATTTCCGCCTCGAGGGCCATGCGGCACCCGTCGAGAAGCAGGTCCAGGGGCTCACCGGCCCCGTGTCCGGATTCATTCACGGGGGCAACCTACCCCCGCGCCCCCCGCGTGTGCACGACCGGGAAGCTTGAGAGTCGCGGGCCTGACGTATAGCCTCTCCGCATGGGTGAGCAATCTGATCGTACGGGTCTCCGGGCCGGCCGGGGGGGCATGACGTGAGCGGCGACTCCTTTGTCGCCGCCTCCGAACGGGTGGCGAGATGGATCGCCGACTATCGCGAGCGGCTCCCTGCCCTCCCGGTCCTCCCGGAGCTCTCTCCCGGTGATGTCCTGGCGCGCCTCCCCGATCAGGCGCCCGAAGATCCCGAGTCGCTCGAGGCGCTGCTCGAGGATCTTGACCGACTGATCGTGCCCGGGCTCACACATTGGAATCACCCGGGATTCCTCGCGTACTTCTCCAGCAGCTCATCGGATCCCGGAGTGCTGGCCGAATTCATCGCCGCGGCCCTCAACGTGAATGCGATGCTGTGGAAGACAGCGCCCGCTGCATCGGAGCTCGAAACCCGGATGGTCGACTGGGTGCGACGATTCGTGGGCCTGCCGCAGACATTCGAAGGCGTGCTGCAGGACACGGCGTCGAGCTCGAGCTTCACGGCGCTCCTCGCCGCCCGGGAGCGGGCAATCCCCGGCACGCGTGAGCAGGGCCTGCGCGTGCCGCGCGAAGGCGGCTGTCTTCGCGTCTACCAGTCCGATCAGGCTCACTCCTCGATCGACAAGGCTGCGATCGCGGCGGGAATCGGACTGGAAGGGATCCGACGCGTCCCCAGCGACGACCGGTTTCGAATGCAACCGGAGGAGTTACGCCGCATGCTGAAGGAGGATCGGGTGGCCGGCGATGTGCCGGTGATGGTCTGCGCGACGCTCGGGACGACGTCCACCGCGAGCGTGGATCCGGTCACCGAGATCGCGGAGATCTGTGCCGAGGAACAGGTCTGGCTGCACGTCGATGCCGCCTACGCCGGACCGGCCGCTGCGCTACCTGAGCTGCACCATCTGTTCGACGGCTGGGAGCAGGCGGACAGCATAGTGCTGAATCCCCACAAGTGGCTGACCACACCGATCGACTGCAGCGTGCTTCTGTTCCAGGACGCAGACGCGGTGCGTCGTTCGCTCGCCTCCACGCCTGCGTACCTGGAAACCGACGTGAAAGCCCGGAATCTGATGGAATACGGACTGCCCCTCGGCCGGCGATTCCGCGCGTTGAAGCTCTGGTTTCTCTTCCGACGCGAGGGAGCCGCGGCGCTGCGAAGCATGCTTCGACGACACATCGATCTGGCGCGCGGGTTCGCGGAGTGGGTTGAGGCCGATGCACGCTTCGAGCTCGCGGCGCCTCCGAGCTTCTCTACCGTCTGCTTCCGCTGCGTTCCCCCTGCCGGGGGCATCGCGGCTGAAAGCCCGGCAGACTCGAACGGCTGGAACCGCCGGCTGCTCGAGACGGTAAACCGCCGTGGCCGGGTGTTTCTGTCACACACGGAGCTTTCCGGCCGGTATGTCCTGCGTCTCTCGGTAGGCAGCGCGTGGGTGAGGGACGAGGACATAACGGCGGCCGAGGCCGAACTGGCCGAAGCCTACGAGTCGCTGACGACCTCATACCCTGATCCAGGAGTGAATGATGCTTAACGAGGGTGATCTCGCCCCCGACTTCGAGCTCGAAACCTATGGCGGAGACACGATCAAGCTGTCCGATCTTCGTGGCCGCAGGGTCGTGCTCTATTTCTACCCGAAGGATGACACGTCCGGTTGCACCAAGGAGGCCTGCGGATTTCGCGACAACGTTGCTGCGCTCGAGGAGAGCAATGCGACGGTGATCGGCGTGAGCCCCGATGGCGTTTCGTCCCACGAGAAGTTCCGCGACAAGTACGATCTGAACTTCCCGCTCCTGTCCGATCCGGATCACCAGGTCGCAGAGGCGTACGGCGCCTGGGGAACGAAGAAGATGTACGGGCGGGAGTACCAGGGCATACTCCGGTCGACCTTCGTGATCGACCCGGAGGGCAGGATCGAGAAGGTATACGCCCGGGTGAAACCGGCCGAGCACGCGGGTCAGGTCGTGTCGGACCTCTCCGCGTGAGCTGCGCGGCACGGCTGACGTACGCGGCCCGGGTCACCTCCCGGGCCGCGATTCTGTTGTTGGGTGCGTCGGTGATGGTATCTGCACCTGCCCGGGCCCAGGACGCACCCCGGGTAGTACCCTCCGAGCAGGAGATCGTCCTGCAGCGGGCGGATCGAGCCCGGGTGAAGGGCGATTCGACCGCGCCGATCCGGATCGTCGAGATCTCGGATTTCCAGTGTCCCTACTGCGCCCGGTTCCATGCCGAGAGCTGGCCGACGATCGACAGCCTGTACGTGCGCACCGGGATTGCCCGCTATCTGTGGATCTCGTTCCCGAATTCCACGCACCCCAGGGCCTGGCCGGCCGTGGAAGCGGCGTTCTGCGCGGGGGCGGCCGGACGATTCTGGCCCATGCACGATCTTCTGTTCGAGCGAACCGCCGAATGGACGACCGCCCCGGACATGACCGAGCTGTTCACTCGCTGGGCGGGAGAGATCGGCGTGGACGAGACGAGCTTCGCGGCGTGCCTGAGGAATGACGTGACGGCTCCCCTCCAGGTGGCGGACTACGACTCGGCCCTCAGATCCGGCATTACGAGTACGCCCTTCTTCGTCGTCGGAGACAGCATCGCCATACGCGGAGCCGTTTCCACGGATCGCTTCCGGACAGCCGTGGACAGCGTTCTGGCCCTGCGCGGCCTGGAGGGTCCCTGAGCACGTTGCGGACGCGTGTTCAGGCCCCGGAATCAGGTCGATCCGATCCGCGTGGCATCGACTGGCTCGTCCTGCTCGCACTCCTGTGTTGCCTCGCGCTGGCGGCCGTATACGTGGACGACTTCCGGGTCTACTACCAGGCGGGAAAGCGCTTTCTTTCCGGGGGTTGGACGGACGTATACCGCCCGACGGAACTCACCCCGTTCAAGTATCATCCGTTCTTCGCGATGCTCTTCGCGCCGCTCTCGCTCCTTCCCTGGGCGGTGGCGAAGCTCTCCTGGGCAGCGCTGAACGGTTTCTGGATCTGGGACGCGGGGCGACGGTTCCGAAAATCGCTCGGACTCGGGAACCGGGCCCTGTTCCTCGCCCTTCTCTTCGTCCTTCCCGCCCTGGCATGGCAGCTCAAGCTGGGAAACGTGACCCTGTTCCTGCTCTGGCTGATGGCCATCGTCGTCTCGGCAGGCCGTCCAGCCTCGAGCGGGGGAGCCGCCGGCATCATGGTTCTGCTCAAGCCGTTCTGGGCGCCCTTCATCCTGCTGCCGCCCCTGGCTTCCCGGTGGCGAACGTTGCTCGCATTCCTGGCCGCGGCCGTAGGCCTCTCGCTGCTGCCACTGCTGCTCGGGGGAACGGAAGCGTACGCCGACTGGTGGCATACACTCACCGATCCGATTCACGGCCACAACCTGCCGAAGGAAGACAATCAGACGCTGTTCGGTCTCGTCGCTCGCAATCGGGAGACCCTCGGTGGGCTGGCCGTTCCACTCTGGTTCGTGGGTTCGAGCCTCTCCGGACTCCTCTGGATCGCAACGGTGCGGTCGTTCGATCGTGACCGGTTCGAACTCGGCGTTCTGGCGATGGTGCCTTTCATTCTCTGGGCAGCGCCCCTGAGCTGGATCCACCACCAGGTGTGGCTGTGGCCGGGTCTCGCTCTGCTTCTGCCGGGATCGAGTCGGATCGCTTTGCTCGTCGTATGGTTGCTGCTGACGGGTACCGGAGAGCTGTTCTTGTCGAAGGAAGTGGCCCGATCCCTGCACCAATGGGGTCTGCCCGCGCTGTCGTTCCCCCTGATCCAGCTGCTGTTCCTGGTGTACGCTCGAACCGGAAATCCGGAAGTTCAGCCGGCCACGGCATCCGGCTGAACGGGAGCACTCATCCCAGCCGTTCGAACACCCTGCGGATGGCTTCCAGAGCCAGTGCCGATGTTCGTGCACCCGAGTCGAACGCCTTGGCCAGTGTGCGCTCGTCGGCATCTGCCAGGGGGATGTCGAACGCGAAGTGAACCGAGACTCCGGCCGGGCGTACGCGAGCCGCGCTGTCCGCCCAGCCCTCCTCGGATGCGTCCAGCGCCCCCTCGATGTGTACCTCGACCGCATCGGCTTCTCGTCCGACTTCCTGTGCCATGATTCCCAGCCGCCGCGCGAGGCGCTCGTTCCCTTCCGGATCGGCCGTGCGTTCCTCCAGCCAGAGCGCGGGAGGCGCCACATCTACCACCAGGCTCCCAAGCATGACGTCCGGATGGAAGGCGAAAGCCGCATCGTCGGCACCTGGCCCGAGCTCCCGATCCAGTTCCTCCATCTCGAGGGAGAAAGACTCCTCGGCGTCCGCCGGCAGTTCGGTGGTGAGGTAGGCCGCCAGTCCGCCCGGTCCGATCAGGGCACCGGCCAGCGCGACCTCGTCCAGCGCCAGTTCCACCAGCGCAGAGGGGGCGTGGAGGATGTCGAGCGCGCCGGATTCGAGGATGTCGAGCTCCGACTGGTCATATGCCAGGCAACGGAAGAACCAGGTGACAGGCTCCTGCCGCCCCTCGAACAGGTCGCGGACCCCCAGGCCCGCCCCCCGAAAGGCCGTCAGGAGCGTGCCACCGATCTGCTGTCTTGTAAGCTGCGGCACGATCTTCCTCAGTGTGAGATCATGATGTGTGCCCAGGGGGTATCCGGGAGCATGAGCCACGGAATTCCGTCTTCCGGCCTGCCGGGCAGTCCGGTGCCCTCGAGCGTCGCCCCGGGCAGATACACGACGGTGAGCCGTCTGAGCCCTTCCGCCTCCGGGCCGGCGCTCGCCGGCGGCAGGGACTCCGCGTTGACGGAGTACAGGGTCGCGGAAACCGGCATGGACAGCGCTCCCCGGGTCAGTGCCTCGTAGCGCGAGTCCATGATCTCGCTCCGGCCCAGGCCGCGGGCGCGCCCCTGGCGTCCCACTAGCATGTACGGATCCAGTGACTCGTGATAGCAGGCGGCATGGAACCCTTCTCGTTCCGGATCGTCGGCGATGCAGATCAGACCGTTGGTGCCCGGACGGAGGGTAGTCAGCACGTCTCCGTCCCGTTCATCGCCCCCGTACCCGAGGACTTCCGCCTCCGAACGCAGTGAGGTCGGGGCCGCGAGCAACGCACCTTCGATCTGCTCTGCCAACGGGACGCTGCGGGCTCCGGAACCAGCGACCTGCGCCGTCATCGCGGCAGGAGCGCTCAACCCCAGGATCACAAGAACCGTCAGAATTCTCGACATTTCGCATCTCCGGGTCTTCGCGGACGGACAGTAGTCTCCGACCCCTGATTTTCGCGGCTCCCGTGCCCCTATGGTCAGGATGTCCCGCGGGGAGTTATTGTGTCCCACGGCATCGAGCGATGGGACCGCGTTTCTCAATCCCGTTGAACCGAATCACGCCAACTCGTGCGCCACAACCATGCGCACGAGTTGAAATTACAGGGTCCCGCCGGGCCGGGACGGGCCGTCCCGAACCGAAGGCACGACGGTCGAGCCGATACCGGACAGCGGCACGGTTCTCGCTTACGCTCGCCGACCATTGCAGCACCAGTCGTCGCGGGCGATTCGGAACTCGGATATGAAGAAGCGCCTCCCGGATCGGGAAGCGCGGAATCCTCCGTTTTCGGCCCGCGTCAAGCTATTCGGGGCGGGGGCGGTGTCAAGCGAGCGTGAATCTGCGGACACGCACCGGCCGGAGCGAACCGCCGGACAGAAGCGAACCCTATACACAAGAGCGGATCACCATGCGAATCGTGGTTCCAAAGGAGCACGCGCCCGGCGAGCGGCGCGTCGCCATGTCACCGTCCGCCATCAGCCGGCTGGCCTCCGACGAGATGCAGTTCGTCGTCGAGAGCGGGGCTGGCCTGGCCGCTTCGCACTCGGACGAGGAGTACCGGGAGGCAGGCGCAGAAATCGTCGCCGACCCGAAGCAGCTGTTCGACGGAGCGGATGTCGTCGTCAAGATCAATGGTCCGGTCAAACGGGAAGACGGCACGGATGAAGTCGAGCTGATCCCCTCCGGGGCCCTGCTCATCGGGCAGCTTCAGCCCCATGCGAACGCGGAGATTCTCAGCCGTCTCGCCGATCGCGGCGTCACCGCATTCTCGATGGAGCTGATGCCGCGTACCACGCTGGCACAGCGGATGGACTCCCTTTCCGCCTTCAGCACGGTCTCCGGCTACAACGCCGTTCTCCGGGGCGCGGCCGCCAGCAGCAAATTCTTCCCGATGCTGACGACCGCTGCCGGGACGATCGCGCCGGCCAACGTCTTCATCATCGGCGCCGGCGTAGCCGGCCTTCAGGCGATCGCGACGGCCCGAAGACTGGGGGCCGTCGTCGAGGCGTTCGACATCCGACCCGCGGCCAAGGAACAGGTTCAGAGCCTCGGCGCGAAGTTCGTCGAATGGGAAGGCAGCGAGGACACAGAGACGGAGGGCGGCTACGCGAAAGAAGTGTCGGCAGAGGAGCAGGAACACGAGCGTCAACTGCTGGCCGAGCACATCGCGAAATCCGATGTCGTGATCACGACCGCCCTGGTTCCCGGTCGCAAGGCTCCGGTCCTGATCACCGCGGACATGGTCGAAGGAATGCGCCCTGGATCGGTGATCGTCGATCTCGCCGCCCCGGCGGGTGGCAACTGCGAAGTGACCGAACCCGGCGAGACAGTCGTCCGGAACGGTGTGCTGGTCATGGGTCCGCTGGATCTCGCGGCAGCCGTTCCCCTTCACGGGTCGCAGATGTACGGCAAGGTGCTCTCCAATCTGCTCAACTACATGGTCAACGATGAGGGCGAACTCGTCATTGACCTGGAGAACGACATCACGGGAGCGTGCGTCGTAACGCACGACGGAACGGTGAGGTACGAGTCATGACCGCCACGATGCCGGATATCCTCGTCAACGTGATCATCTTCGTGCTGGCGGTATTCGTCGGCTTCGAAGTCATCACAAAGGTGCCGCCGACGCTTCACACTCCGCTGATGTCGGGGTCCAATGCCATTTCCGGGATCTCGATCGTCGGTGCGCTCGTGATCGCCGGGATGGGACAGGGCATCCTGTTCGACGTCATTGGAATGGTCGCCGTAGTCGCGGCGACGATCAACGTGGTGGGCGGATTCATGGTCACCGACCGGATGCTGCAGATGTTCCGGCGGGACACGGACACCAACTAGCGAACCCCGAGGCAGCGTGATGGATACGAGACTACTGACGATGCAGCTCGCCTATCTGCTCTCGGCGGTGCTGTTCATACTGGGGCTCAAACGCCTCAGCCACCCCGACACCGCTCGTGGCGGCAATCAGCTGGCTGCGATCGGTATGCTCATCGCCGTCGTCGCCACCCTTCTGGGCGGCGAGATCGTGACCTGGCAGTGGATCATCGGCGGATTGCTGATCGGCGGTCTGGTCGGCGGTCTGATGGCTCGCCTCGTCAAGATGACCGCGATGCCGCAGATGGTAGGCCTGTTCAACGGGTTCGGCGGCCTCGCCTCCGGCCTGGTGGCGGCCGCCGAGTACCTGCGTTACACGCACGGCAAGGTCGTCGAGAGCGGCGTGGCCGTGTCGGAGGTTCCCCTGGACTCCTCGCTCTCGATCATGGTCGGCACCCTGATCGGTGCCGTGACCTTTTCCGGCAGTCTGGTCGCTTTCGGCAAGCTCCAGGGGATCGTCACGGAGAAGGCCGTCAAGTTCACGGGTCAGCAGCTGCTCAATGCAGCCCTGTTCCTGGGCATTCTCGCCCTGATGGGCTGGTTGATCATCTCGACTCCGGGAGCGATCGCGGGGGCGGATCCGTCCAGCGTCAACCTCTGGTACTGGGGGCTCTGGATTGCCGCCATGATCCTCGGAATCCTCCTCGTGATTCCGATCGGCGGCGCAGACATGCCGGTCGTGGTGTCGCTGCTCAACTCCTACTCGGGGCTCGCGGCGTCGGCTGCCGGCTTCGTTCTCAACAACAACGTGCTGATCATCTCCGGTGCGCTCGTCGGCGCCTCGGGCCTGATCCTGACGCGGATCATGTGCAAGGCCATGAACCGTTCCCTCGCGAACGTGATCTTCGGGTCGTTCGGCGAGGTAGCCGGCAAGGGCCCGGTCGCGAAGGGCGAGAAGCGCACGATGGCCGACGTGAACGACGTGCAGGCAGACGACGTCGCCATGCTCCTGGCCTACGCGAAGCAGGTCGTGATCGTACCGGGATACGGCCTGGCCGTTGCCCAGGCCCAGCACAAGCTGCGCGAGCTCTGCGACAACCTCGAGAGCCGCGGCGTGAACGTGAAGTACGTGGTGCATCCCGTGGCCGGCCGTATGCCGGGTCACATGAACGTTCTCCTGGCAGAGGCCAACGTCCCCTACAACCAGCTGTACGAGCCGGAGGACGTGAATCCGGACATGGCCAATGTCGATGCCTGTCTCGTGGTGGGCGCGAACGACGTGGTCAACCCTGCCGCCCGGGATGATCCGAATAGCGACCTGTACGGGATGCCGATCATCGAAGTCGACCGGGCGAAACACTGCGTGGTGATGAAGCGCAGCCTCAACCCCGGCTTCGCCGGACTCGACAACGAATTGTTCTACCTGCGGAACACCATGATGCTGTTCGGAGACGCGGGTGACTCGATCGGCCGGATTCTGGAGGAGGTCAAGCAGCTCTGAGTCCTGCGGTGGCCGACAGGACGGCCGCCGCGCAGAGATCTTCTTTTTTCCGTCGGGCCCGTCCCCACTCCCGGGGACGGGCCCGCGCGCATCCGGGCCGGGGGCGCACCGCACCCGATCCGGGCAGAACGCGGGATCATGTTCGGATTCTCCGGCGCGGGGAGAGACGAATGTGGCGGGAATCCGGCGCCGGCGAGCTGGCACCCGGCTTGCTCGTCAATCCGGCGGAATGAGGGATCGGTCAGAGGCCGCTGCCGATGTGCACGATCCCGCCGATCCGCCGCGGTCCCAGGGAGAGAACATGGCCATAGCGCTGTCGGTCGTCATACCGGCCTACAACGAGAGCGCAGCGATCGATGCCGGCGCACTTGAGATCGTGCGCGCATGGCTCGAGGCGCGTCCGTTCCAGACGGAGCTCATCGTCGCTGACGACGGCAGTGAAGACAACACGGTCGCACGGGCGCTGCTTACGGCTGACCTGGTGCTGGAGCTTCCTCGGGGTGGCAAGGCCTCGGCCCTCAGTGCCGGCGCCCGGGCGGCGAGCGGTGAGATCGTGCTGCTCTCGGACATGGACCTCGCGACGCCGATCGAAGATGGCTCGCGTCTGCTCGAGGCAATCCGAGCCGGGGCCGACGCGGCGATCGGAAGCCGGGGAATCGCGCGCCCCGGAGCACCGCCGCAACGATACGTTCTCAGCCTCGGACAGATGCTCCTCAGCCGCCTTCTGCTTGGACTTCCGTACTCCGACACGCAGTGCGGATTCAAAGCGTGGCGTCGGTCCGTGCTGTTACAGGTACTGGATCAACTGGTGCTTTACGCACCGGATCGACCGGGAGGAGCCGGCGTAACGAGCGGATTCGACGTCGAATGCCTTCTCGTGGCACGAAGGCTCGGGATGGATGTCCGGGAAATTCCGGTCTCGTGGAAGCACATGGCGTCGGCGCGGGTCCGCCCGGTGACGGAAGCGATGCGAGGCGTCCGGGACCTCGTCGGCATCGCGGCGGCACGGCGGCGGAATCTCTACCCGCCCGCCCATTCCTCTTCGTCCGCCTGGGTGCGTCGCCTCGACGTGAAACGCGAGAAGAAAGCCTCCGCAGCAGAGACCTGGGTCGCCCCGAAGTAGTCGGGCATCCGACCGGCGGCCGCGAGCGCGATTCGAAACACGGCCTCGGCCATGTGTCCGATCACCGGGTCCCCGATGCCCTCGCGCGCGGCGAGTTCGGTCGCTTCCTCAAGGCGGCCGTGAAGCTCCGAGAGGATTCCCGTCGCCTCCTGTCGCGCCTCATCGTCGTACAGCAGAGCCGGCACAACCAGCAGCGGGACGTCCCACCAGGATTCGCGGGGAGTGTCGAGGAATCTCAGCTCCATCCATCCGCGGGGCCGGAGGTGCGGGAACAAGGTGCCGAGATGTACCATCCAGTCCTCGATCGTCGGCGCCCGCCCGTCATCCTCGGCCTGCCACCATTCGGCAAAGGTCCGGCCATCTCCGGCCTCCGTACCTGCCCCATCCCGCCGCAGGATGACCGGGGCCTCCAGGGCGAAGCGCACGTAGGCATCTGAAAGGCTCTCTGAGCCGCGCACCCTCACGAAACCGGTCCTCGATCGATCTGTTCGGCGCCAGATCCAGAGACGGGCGCTGGAAGCCCGGGTCCCATCAGGCAGATCCAGTGCGGAGTTGGCAAAGGCTCCCCCGAGAACGGGAACCAGCAGCTCCGAGAGCCGCCAGCGGGCGGACGCGACCTCGGGCGGGCCGAAGTCGAGGTTGAGTTGCATGCTCGCCGTGCGGCACATCATGACTCGACCCCAGGGACCGATCCGATCGAAGTGCGCCTTCATCGCCCGATAGCGTACTCCGGGGACCTGGAGATCGGTCGAGCCGGCCACGTCGGGACCTACGATCCCTCTATCGACCAGATCGATCCCCGCCCTGGCCGCCGCACGACGCAGCGGTCCCACGACCTTTCGCAGATCCGCTCCCGCCGCACTCGCGCTCGCGCCCGGTGGCCCGGAGTACTCCAGTTGCCCTCCGGGCTCGAAGGTGAACCGACCGCCCCCGGGGAGATTGATCACGGGATGAGAACCCGCCTGCCCCGCCTCGGGCTCTCCATTCACCGTCGATTCCACGAAGGGGTGCAGAGCGGTGAGCGGCAGCTGCGTTCGTGCGCCGGCCGGGTCGTCGATCACCGGGATCAGCTCGAGTTCTACGCCGACGGAACCCGGACCCGCAGCGGAGCCCCGCGCCTGGGTGAACAGCGCCTCGACCTCCGCCAGCAGCTCCGCCCGGGACGGTTTCCTCACGGCAGGCGAGCGAGCGCCAGGGCGAAGCTCTCGTCTTCGTCCGTGTACCAGTCACTCAGCAGGAGGCCCGCGCGCTGCAGGAGTGCCTCCACGCTGGTCCGCGTGTACTTGTGGCTGAGCTCGGTCCGAATGGTCTCGCCCTCCGCGAAGTCGAGCGAGAGGTCGATCGCCGGGATGTGGACCCTCTGATCGCGAATCGATACCAGGTGCATTTCGATGCGCTCACGCGCGGAATCGTAGTGGGCGCGGTGCCGAAAGCCGTCCGGGTCGAAGTCTGCGCCGAGCTCGCGATTCATGATCCGGAGCAGGTTCAGATTGAAGGCCGCCGTCACGCCCGCAGCATCGTCGTACGCGCTCTCCAGGATGCGGGCATCCTTGACGAGATCGAATCCGATCAGGAATCCATCCGCGGGCGACATCTCGGCCGCTGCACCCGCAAGGAAACCGATCGAACGGTCCCGCTCGAAGTTGCCGATCGTCGACCCCAGGAAGGCCAGCAGACGCCGCCGCCCGGGAAACGGAAGGTCATGCGGCCGTTCGAAATCGCCGATCACGCCCTCCACCCTGAGCTCCGGATAGTCGCGGATGAGCGATTCCGCTGCCCGCTGCGATGCATCGCGACTGACATCGAGCGGGGCATATCCCTCGAGTGTGCCTGCCGAGCGCATCGCATCGAGCAGCGCACGTGTCTTCTCGGCGGCACCGGAACCGAACTCGACCAGGACACCGGGCCGGACCCGGGCGACGATCTCGCTCGCGTGACGCTCCAGGATCCGTCGCTCTGCCCGCGTCTGGTAGTACTCCGGGAGCCGGGTGATCGCCTCGAAGAGCCGCGAGCCACGGTCGTCGTAGAAGTACTTCGGAGGCATCGTCCGCGGATACGCGCTCAGTCCACGCCGGGCGTCTTCCGCAAGGCGAAACGGACTCTCGCGTTCCTCCAGCCGATTGTGGAGGACGATCCTGTCACCGTGCGCGGACTCAGACATCGCGAGCCAGGCGGATTCCCGAGAAGATCTGCCTTCGGATCGGGTAGTCCCAGTTCCGGAAGCTGCTTCGCGCCACGCTGGGGCGGGTGGCCCAGGACCCGCCGCGGAGGACGCGGTATTCGGAGCCGAAGAAGACTTCGGAGTACTCTTCGTACGGAAATGCCCTGAATCCCGGGTATGCCAGAAATGGGGAGCAGGTCCATTCCCAGAGATCGCCCAGCAAGCCCCAGCAGCCCGTGGCACTGCGTCCCGCGGGGTAGGCGCCTGCCGGTGCAACGCCGAATCGGAGCTGGTCGAGGTTGGCATGGTGCGGGCCGACGGGATCGTCTCCCCACGGATATCGGCGTGATGCCCCGGTCTCCGGGTCCCAGACAGCCGCCTTCTCCCACTCCGACTCGGTCGGAAGCCGCGCGGCCGCGAATCGGGCGTATGCCTCGGCCTCCCAGTAGCAGACGTGCGCCACCGGCGCATCCGGGCGGATCTGTTCCTCTCCCAGGCCCGTTAGATGCACCCACGCGTCGATTCCGGCGTCGCTCGCCAGATCGCGGGCATCGTGCGGCCCGAAATAGGCCTTTTCGCCGGACCCTTCCAGGTCGGAACGGAAGCCGCGCGGGCACCACCCGCCTGGTGCGCCGAGGTCCGCAGCCTCCCGCCATTTCCACCCCTCGGGGCTCCACAGCGATGGGTCCAGGTATCCTCCGGCTGCGATGAACTCGGAATAGTCGGAGTTCGTGACCGGAAAGCGTCCGAGCTCGTAGGCCTCGGTAGTCACCTCCCATGCCGGTCGCTCGTTGTCGTAGGCGAAGCGGGCAGACGCGTCCCCCATCTGGAAGGGACCGGCAGGCACCAGCACGAAGCCGGGCGCTGGTGCGTCGGCCGACGGGTCCGGAACCGGCTCCCGGACGGCGGGACGGTAGACGGCGTCCTCGAGCAGCAGAATGGCCTGGAGGATCGTCTCCTGATGCTGAGCTTCGTGATCCCGCACCATCTCATAGACGTAGCCGCCCCGGAGGAGCGGGTTCGATGAAGCGAGATCGACGGAATCCAGTCCTTCGAGTGTTTGGCAGCGAGTCTCGGCGAGCCGTCGTCGAAGCAGATCGATGCCCGGAATCGACAGCTCGCCCCGACGGGAGCGCGGCGTTCGAAACGCATCGAACGCCCGCTCGATGTCCTGTTCGCTCGAAACCTCTCCGAGGCTCCTGACCAGCCAGAGTTCTTCGAATGCCGCTATGTGCCCCAGGTCCCACGAAATCGGACTCATCAGCGGCGAATGTTGCCTCTCGAGCAGCTCGTCAGGCAGCGGAGCCACCAGCTGCAGCGTGCGACAGCGCGTCTCCTCCAGACCG
>CBDTXM010000028.1:0-24690 GCA_965364445.1 uncultured bacterium
TTGAAGCTCATGACGGTGAACGCGATGGCGAGGCCGGGAAACGTCGTGATCCACCAGGCATCGGTCAGCTGATCGGCACCGGACTGGATGATGCTGCCCCAGGAGGCGATCGGCGGCTGCACGCCGAGACCGAGATAGCTGAGCGCCGCCTCGGCGAGAATGGCATTGCCGATCCCGAGCGTCGCGGCCACGATGATCGGCGTGGCGACATTGGGCAGGATGTGCTTGCCGAGGATCCGACCCGGACCGAATCCGAGCGCCCTGGCCGCCTGGATGTACTCCCGTTCCCGAACGCTGAGAACCTGGCCGCGAACCAGTCGGGACACCCCCATCCATCCGGTCAGGCCGAGCAGCAGCACGATCAGAGGAATCGACGGCGGAAACAGGGCCATGGCCGTGACGAGAAGCACGAGACGAGGAAGGCTGAGGAAGAGATCCACGGTCCGCATCAGCGCGGTGTCCAGCCAGCCACCGGCATAGCCGGCCACAGCTCCGATCGCCGTGCCGACGGTGACCGCGATGGCGACCGCGAGCACTCCGATCAGCAGCGAGATTCTCGCCCCGTACAGGATCCGGCTCAACAGATCGCGGCCCAGTTCATCGGTTCCCAGCCAGTGCGAAGCGGAAGGCGGGAGCAGTCGTCCCGCCCCGAGATCGATCGCGTCCGGATCGAAGGGGGCGAGCAGCGGGGCGAGCAGCGCCGCTCCGACGAGGAGCGCCAGCAGGCCGAGTCCGAGCATCGCCCCGCGGTGGCTGCCCCATCGACCTTCAGCCCGCGATTCGGACGATCCGCGGTTCCCGAGGATCCATGTGGCACCGAGTAGAGCGATCAGCGTCGCCAGCGCGAGGATGCCATCCGGCCCGGGGTCGGCGATGATTCCCGCGATCCGCTGTCGTCGCCAGGCTGCGACCGCGAGCAGCGAGACCCAGGCCAGCAGCACGAGCGCCCCCGAGGCACGGCCGGCGAATGCCCGGGACAGGCCCGGCAGCACCCGGTCCACCGGTCGCACCACGGAGCGATCAGCCATACCTGACTCGCGGGTCCACGAACGCGTACAGGAGGTCTGCGAGCAGGTTGCCCACGATGACGAGCAGTCCGAACAGGAAGCTCGTGGCCATGACCAGAGGATAGTCGCGGGCGAGGACCGCATCGTACATCGTCCGGCCCATCCCGGGCCACGAGAACACCACCTCGATCACCACGGCGCCGCCGAACAGAATCGGCAGGTACAGGCCCAGGAGACTGACCATTGGAATCAGTGCATTCCGCAGAGCATGTCTTCCGATTACGACTCGTTCCGTAAGCCCTTTCGCCCGCGCAGTCCGGACATAGTCCTGTCCGATCGCTTCGAGCATCTCCCCGCGCATGAATCGCGCGACACCGGCAGCGGATCCGAGTCCGAGTGCCACCGTGGGAAGGACGAGGTGCGCGGCGACGTCGACGATGCGTCCCAGAGGCCCGAGCGATGCGTGGTCCACCGATGTCATCCCGGAGACGGGAAGTCCGAGCCAGGCGAACCAGGTCGAGGCGGCGAGAATCAGCATCAGGCCCAGCCAGAACCCGGGCATCGAGTAGAGGAACAACGTGATGAAGGTGAGGAGGGAGTCGGTGGGCGAGCCACGTCTCACGGCTTGCCATGCGCCCACGGCGGCGCCTACTCCGAACGTCGTAAGAAGGGCGGCGCCGCCGAGCAGCAGTGTCGCGGGCAGGGCGTCGCCGATCACTTCGGAGACCGGGCGGAAATTCGAGTAACTGTAGCCGAAGTCGCCGGTCAAGAACGACTTCACCCAGTGCAGATACTGCTGGTGAAGCGGGAGGTCGAGGCCCATGCTTTCCCGCATCCGCTCCATCACTTCGGGCGGAATCCCCGGATGGAACCAGAGCGAAGTGGGATCGCCGGGGGCCAGGTGGAGAAGGAGGAAGATCAGGGTGACGACCCCGATCAACAGGGGAATCGCCTGGAGAAACCGGCTGCCGACGTAGCGGATCAGCGTCGTGACTCCGGGTCGAGCCACCAGCCGGAGACGGAAGCCCATGTTCCTCGAGTGTCCGCTTCGACCCCGTGCAGCCGGGCGGTGCGCGCGAGGACCGTCTCCACGTTGTACAGGAAGGTGAAGGGCTGCGCATCCACGACCAGAGCTTCGTAGCGATGCGTCAGACGTTCGAGCTCCTCCCGATCCGACACCACCTGCATCGAGTCGAGAATCGCGTCCAGCTCCGACAGGCACCAGCCCGTGAAGTGCATCGGATCATCGACCCGATCGCAGGCCCAGAGATCGCGATCGTCCAACGGTACGTCACGTGACCAACCGACCATGAACGCATCGAATCGACGGTCCGGACTCGTGACCAGCGGTATCAGAGAGGCCTGCTCTCGCGTTCTCGGCAGCACCTCGACTCCGACATCTGCGAGCTGCGCCTGCACGATCTCTCCGATGTCCCGCCAGCTCTGTCGCGGCGTGGAGTAGAGTTCGAAACTGAGGGGGATCCCGTCTTTGTCGCGTACCCCGTCCAGGTCGGTGTCCACCCATCCGGCACGCTCGAGAAGCGATGCCGACGAGTCGGGATCGAAGGGCAGGGGATTCCATTCGGGATCGAATGCCCAGTGCCACGGCCCGACCGGTCCGATCGACACCGAACCGTACACGCCCCGGACCACGCGGGCGATCGCCTCCCGATCGATGGCGAGCGTCATGGCCCGACGAACCTCCGCGTCGGAGAAGGGATCACGACGGGTGTTCCACGCGATCAGCGAGTACTCGGCCGACGGATACGAGGTGACGACCAGCGAAGTGTCCTCGGCGAGACGACCGGCCGCGTAGGGATCGGCATCCACGATCATGTGAATCTCACCGGTGCGCAGGGCCGCCTCGGACACCGCATCCTCGGGTATCTGCCGGTACACCAGCCGGTCCGCGTAGGGACGGCCACCGAGCGCCTCGGGAAAATCCGGATTTGCCTCGAACACCCAGCGGTCGCCGGGAATCCGTTCGACGAATCGGAACGGGCCCGAGCCGACCGGCTCGACGGTACCGAACGGGTGCGTAGCCAGTTCCGAAGGAGGGACATCTCCCAGAATGTGCTCCGGTAGAATCGCCGTCACGGCCCACCCGTACAGCAGGTTGCTGCTCGGGCGAACAGTGAACCGGACCGTGTGTTCATCCAGGACCTCCACGGCTTCCCATGCGTCGAAGTAGGCCGGATTGAAGAACGGGACCTCCGGGTCCACCACCCGCTCCCAGGTGAAGGCTACATCGGCTGCCGTGACGGGCACGCCGTCGTGCCAGTAGAGGTCGTCCCGCAGCCGAAACGTGATTCGATCCCCCTCCGGGTCGAAGGTCCAGTCGTGCGCCAGCCAGGGAATCGGTTCGAATTCCGGCCCCGAACGGACGAGAGTCGTGAACAACACGTACGCCTGATGCTGGGCACTCTCCATGTCTGTCGAGACCAGCGGATTGAGCGTCACGATGTCGTTGCGACCCGCTACCACGATCGTGCCTCCGTAGCGATCGCCTTCGGAAACCTCCATGTGTGCGAGCGAGTCGGCCGCATTGACAGCTTCGGAATACGCGCGCCTCGATGCCCGCTCCAGCTCTTCGGCCGCGGCGCTGTCCTGCGCCGGAGTCGTTTCCGCACCTCTCGGGGGACCCGAATCGCACCCCGGCAGGAGCAGCAGGACCAGTGCGAGAGCTGCGAGGTTACGCCGTCTCCCTGCAATCGGCGGGATCCGCCTCCGGAAACACCCCTCGGAGTCGGGAATCCCGGCGTTTCGGCCGTAGGCGATTGCTGGGGCAACCATTTGCCGGCGTCCTTTCGATCCGGGGCCAGTCGCGGGCACCTGACGCGCCTGCCGGGTGGACGGGCGATCGGGGCCTGGCGTAATCGATGCAGAAGCTAGGCTGGCCGGCACGGGGCTGAAAGGAGTTGAGATCAGCGTCGCCAGGTCCAGGCCGGGTCTTCATAGGCGGGCCGAAGTCTGTCGACCCGCTCGAGCTCCCCGTCCGTCAGCGCGCCTGGAACTGCCTCTACCTGCAGCTCGCGCTCGAATCCGGCGGCGATCGCTGCCTCCAGCTCGCCCCCCGAGGGCTCGCGGCCAAGCAGCTCGACCAGTCCCACAGCGGGAATCTCCAACCGGGGAGGCGCGCCCACGCGCAACGTCTCGACCAGCGCCTGATCGTTGTGCAGAAGCAGAGACCCATGCTGAAGCAGCGCGCCCTTGAATCGCCACTGGGCGCTTCCGGCGAGTTTCCGTCCTCCTGCCGTCAGCTCCCCCGGCATGGGATCGCGAAAGCAGGCCCGTACGGTGGGACGGGGAGCGGGCCCGGCGGTCGCCTCATGAACGGTCGCATCCAGGCCCAGTTCCCGCAGTCCGTTCGCGAGCGCACGATTGATGCGAAGGTACGCTTCCCGAAGCGAGCCCCATTCCAGAGGCGCGGTGACGGCATACGTGAGTTCGCGGTCGTGAAGGACGGAACGGCCTCCTGTCGGCCGCCGCACGACGTGGTATCCGAGAGACGCCGCGTAATCCCCATCGTACCTGTTTCTGGCCGTCTGATTGCGGCCGAAGGACAGGCACCCGGGTCCCCAGCGATACAGCCGAAGTGTCACCTGGCCACGACGTGCACCATCCATGAGTGCCTCGTCGACGGCCATGTTGGTCGCGCCGGGCAGGGGACCATCCACCAGCAGCCGTATGGTGGAGCGATTCACCGTGGAGCGGCTCCGCCGGCGACTCTCCCTAACCCTCCGACTCGAAGGTCCAGCGCAGGTCCAGCTCGCGAGCCGCTCGACCCTCGTCCAGTCGACGCAGCGGCGTGTCGTGGGGCGCCGTCGTGACCCGCTCGGGATCCGACTCTGCCTCTTTCACGATCGCGATGCACGCCTCCGCGTATCTCTCGAGTGACTCCATCGTCTCGGTCTCGGTCGGCTCCGTCATCAGCGCTTCCGGTACGTTCAGCGGGAAGTAGACGGTCGGTGCATGGAACCCGAAGTCGAGCAGCCGTTTCGCGATGTCCATCGTCTTCACCCCGGTCCGCTTCTTGATCTCCGAAGCCGAGAACACGGATTCGTGCATGCCGCGCCCGAACGGAAGCTCGTAGTGCGGCTCGAGGAGAGAGGTCAGGTAGGCGTTGTTCAGAACCGACGCCTCGGCGCTGCCGCGGATCCCCTGACGTCCCAGCATCCGCATGTAGGTCCAGGCACGGACCATCACACCGAAATTCCCGTAAAAGCCGTGCAGTTTGCCGAACGACTCCGGCCGGTCCCACTCGAGCCCGAAACTGCCGTCCTCGTTGCGGACCACGCGCGGCACCGGCAGGAAGGGCTCGAGGTGCGCCTTCACCGCAACCGGACCGGAACCCGGACCACCACCGCCATGCGGCGTGCTCATCGTCTTGTGCAGGTTGAAGTGGACGATGTCGTAGCCCATGTCGCCCGGGCGCGCCACGCCCATCAGCGCATTGAGATTGGCGCCGTCCATGTACATCAGACCGCCCGCCTCGTGAACCAGGTCGCAGATCTCGATGATGTCGGATTCGAATTTCCCGAGCGTGTTCGGATTCGTAAGCATCATCCCGGCGACGCCATCGTCCAGCGCTTCTCGAAGCGCCTCGATGTCCACCTTGCCCGCTTCGTTGGAAGGAAGCTCGACGGCATCGAAGCCGGCCATCGCCGCGGTCGCCGGGTTCGTTCCGTGCGCGGAATCGGGGAACAGGACCTTCGTCCGCGTATCTCCCTCGCCCCGTGCTTCGTGGTACGAGCGCATCAGCAGGACGCCGGTCATCTCGCCCTGTGCGCCCGCCGCGGGCTGCATCGTGACCGCGTCCATGCCGGCGATCTCCGCCAGCCAGACGGTGAGATCGTACATCAGCTCCAGCGCCCCCTGCGCCCCCGCCTGGGGCATGAAGGGATGGAGGCCGACGAATCCCGCCGTCCGCGCGGTCGCCTCGTTCACCTTCGGATTGTACTTCATCGTGCACGAGCCGAGCGGATATAGCGCACGGTCGACGTGGTGATTCTTCAGGGACAGTTGCGTGTAATGCCTCACCACTTCGTTTTCCGGTACTTCCGGCAACCTCGGCGGGCTCGCGCGCAGGTGCTCGGCCGGGATCAACCCCTCGATCGCCGGTGTGTCCGTATCACCGGCGGGAACGGTAGTCCCCGTGCGGCCGGGGCTGGACTTCTCGAAGATCGTCGGCGTGACGTCCGCCGTATATGGGAAACGGGCCATCACCGTCAGCTCCTCGCGTTCTGGAATTCCCAGGCCTCGCCCGCGCTCAGCACTACGACCTCGGCTCGCGGCTCGACGAGCGTCCGGAAGTGGTCTGTGTCCTGCGCGATGAGTGGCCAGGTGTCGAAGTGGATCGGAATCACGGTGCGCGGACGGATCATCTCGACCGCCCGCGCCGCGTCCTCAGGACCCATCGTGAAGTTGTCGCCGATCGGTAGCAGGGCCAGGTCCACCTGTCCCTCGAGCAGTTCCATGTCCTTGATCAGGGCCGTGTCCCCGGCGTGGTAGATCCGGGTGCCATCGATCTCGAGCAGAAATCCATGAGGCGTGCTCGCATAGCCCGCGCCACCTTCAGCGTTGAGAGACGCCGTGTGAACAGCGGGCGTCAGCTTGACCCGGCCGAAGGGAAAGTCGAAGCCCCCTCCTACGTTCATCCCGTGCCCGTTCTCGTGGCCCTGCTTCTCGGCCGCGTAAGACACCAGCTCGAAGGTCGCGACCAGTTGAGCGCCGGTTTGAGCGAGCAGGCTCCAGGCGTCGGCTACGTGGTCGAAGTGCCCGTGTGTCAGCAACAGGTAGTCGAGTCGGTCGTGGAAATGTTCCGGCCCGACCACCGCCGCCGGATTCTCGGTCAGAAACGGATCGATCAGGATCCGGGTCCCGTCTTCCGAGACGATCTCGGTGCATGCGTGTCCGTGAAACACCAGCTTGCCCATCGTCGTGTCCTCGTCGTCGTATCGTTCGCCGCCGGGTTCAGCCGGCGATCACATCCACAAGGCGGTCGATCTCCGCGCGGCTGCGCTTCTCGGTGAACGCCAGGAGGAGCCCATCGGGCGCGCCGAGGGCAGGGAACCGCGAGAGACTCACGCCGGCGAGAACTCCCGCCGCAAACCCACGCTCGAGGATCGCGCGCGAATTCTCCTCGGTTCGGATGGCGAATTCGCGGACGAAGGGCGAGTCAGGATAGAGAAGCTCGACGCCGGCGATCCCCTCGAGCCGGGTCCGGGCGTAATGCGCATTCCGAGTCGAGACCTCAGCCACCTTGCGCAGGCCTTCACGGCCGAGCAGGGAGAGATGGATCGTCGCGGCCAGGGCGTTCAGTCCCTGGTTCGTGCAGATGTTGCTCGTCGCCTTGTCCCTGCGGATCTGCTGCTCGCGGGTCTGCAGAGTCAGTACGTAGCCTCGCCGACCTTCCACGTCCTCGGTGGCGCCGACGATTCTGCCGGGCATCTTCCGCACATACTTCTGCTTCGCGGCAAACAGTCCGACTACGGGACCGCCGAAACTGAGCGGGTTCCCGAACGGCTGTCCCTCCGCGACCACGATGTCGGCGCCGCACTCGCCCGGCGGGCGGAGCAGCGCGAGCGCGACGGGATCGGCCGCCACGACGAGAAGGGCCCCGGCAGCCGCTACGATCTCGGCGAGAGGCTCGATCTCCTCGATCACGCCGTAGAAGTTGGGATACTGGACGATCACACAGGCCACGTCGTCCCCGAGCGCTGCGGCGAGGGCTTCGCGATCCACGAGCCCACGGTCATCGATCGGCACTTCCTGAAGTTCCGACCCCTGCCCGTGGAGGTAGGTCTCGGTCACTTTCCGGTAATGGGGATGCAGCGAAGCAGCGGCCAGCACCCGATCACGGCGGGTTACGGCCCGGGCCATCACGGCCGCTTCCGCGGCAGCCGACGGACCGTCGTACATCGATGCGTTCGCGACGTCCATGCCGGTGAGCTCGCAGACCATCGTCTGAAACTCGTAGATCACCTGGAGCGTGCCCTGCGACACCTCCGGCTGATACGGCGTATAGGCGGTGTAGAATTCACTGCGCCGAATCAGGTGGTCCACTGCGGCCGGTACGAAATGATCGTATTGCCCGGCACCCGCGAAGCAGACCAGCGAGTGATTGCGATCGGCCAGCTCCTGAATCGCCTTGACCGTTTCCCACTCGGACAGCGCGTCCGGCATCTCGGGAAGCCCGTCCCGAACGAGAGAGTCCGGGATGTCGGAATACAATTCCCTGATGCTCGAAACGCCGATCTTCGCGAGCATGTCGCGCCGATCGGCGTCACTGTGCGGAACGAATGACATGTTCACCTGCCGTTCGTGAAGGGCGGCGGACGGACCTCGGCCCGTCGCCGCCTGAATCGCGTCATGCGTCGACGTGCTCCGAATAGTCCGACGCGGAGAGCAGTCCGTCGATCTCTGAGGGGTCGGTCGCGCGGATCCGGACCATCCAGCCTTCGCCGTACGGATCGGAATTCACGAGCGCCGGATCCTCTCCGAGTGCCTCGTTGACCGCTACGATCTCGCCCGTAAGGGGGCTGAACAGATCCGAAACGGCCTTCACCGCTTCGATCGTGCCGAATACATCCATCCGGGCGAAGGTGTCGCCTGGTGCCGGCAGCTCGACGAACACGACGTCTCCGAGCTCGCCCTGCGCGTAGTCCGTGACACCGACGAGAAACTCGTTCTCGGCGTCCGTTTCTCGCACGTACTCGTGCTCTTCCGTGTACTTCAGTCCGTCGGGAATCTCTGACATGCCGGCCTCCAGAATCGTCGAAGTGTTCCGCCGGAACCGCCGGCGCCCGCGAACCGGGACGAGCAGGATACCCCGCGCCGGGACCGAGTGTCAAGCGATTGAAGGGACCCGTATTCGGCCCGCGATTTCGGCCCTATTCGGAGCTCCTGAGGGCCTTCCTTGCATCCCGGCGGCGGCGCTTCGCGTCGCGGGCGGATTCGCCGGGAAGTCGAACGGTGACCTCGACGCCACCCATGATGGCGACGCCACGGATGATCAGGCGGGGCGCCTCGGGATCGGGGTCCGCGGACGCCTGATCGAAGGCCTCGAATCCACCCATGATTCCAATCCCGTGCGTCTCGACCGCGAGTCCCGGCGGCACGATCACCTCCACGCCGCCCATCACGGCCACGATTCGAAGCTCCGTGACGCCGGGTCCGAATTGAGCTTCGCGCAGATCGAGTCCGGCGCCCCCCATCAGAGCGACCGTCGTGAAGTGCCGAGCCGGAATCCACGCCCCCTTCTTCTCGGCCCCCGACATCACGGCCACCTGGAAACCGCGTTCCGGGACATCCTCCGGCCGCGCCCGGTTCACCATCGCAGTCTGTCGCGCCCGGGTCGGCAGCGCCGAGGGCCGCAGCGCCGGCAGGCCCTGAAAGACGCTCTCCACCTCTCGAACCGTCGCGGCCGAGTAGACCCGATCCACGGTCGCCTCGAACTCCTCCACCGTGAGATGATCCTCGGCGAAATGGGCGCCGAGCCTGCGGACCGCGCTCTCCTTGCGATCGTCCAGGTCGAGGGGAACGGGCAACTCCCTGTCGCTCACCGGCATTCTCCTGACTCTTCGGTGCGTGGGCCCGGGGGCGGAGTTCCGCCCCGGCTTCCGAAGATAGGCTCTCGCTGGGCCCGGAACGAGGTCCGTGGCCGGAGAGATCTTCGAAGGCGTTGCCCGACCTGCCAGGCCCTTCTAGCTTCGGCTCCGGATGGTCGTCTGGATCCGTTCGGACGTCCGACGGGCGAGGAGGTACGAAATGAGTCGTGTTCGCGCCCGATGTTTGCTCTCTTGAGAGGAGGTGATCCAGTGTCTGACTGTAGAATCGAGCCTGGCTCGACACGGGCAAGCGGTCGCCTCGGCGGGATCCGCTAGGGAACGAACTGCGTGTCCCGCGCCTGCCGTCCCTGGATGGCCGGTGCGCGTCTGGCTCGCGGAGCCGTGAGGCACCGCGTCGAGTCAGGTCGAACCAGAGGCCGTGGGCTCCGATGGAGTCCGCGGCCTTTGTGTCTCCCCGTCTCCCGAACGCAGCCACGATGTAGAGTACCGCAACAGCGCTGCGATCTCGGCGCTGCGGAATCAGCCCGCGGTCGTCCACTCCCGCTGGACGGCGATGAACAGACCCAGTGCGAGTGACCCGGCGCCCCACGCTGCGACTCGTCCGAGGTGACTCCCGATCACCGGGTCGGCCGCCAGCAGTGTCCGCGAAATATCGAGCACCGTCCTCGAAGGCAGAGCTGCCGCGGCCCTGGCCAGCAAGGCGCCCGGCGGCAGCAGCGCGGCCAGGGATACGGGAAGCACCAGCAGCAGCGCCCCGGCGAGGGCCTCGCCTCGATCGAGCAGAGACGAGAGAAGGAGGACGGCCGAGCCGATCCACAGCCATGATGCCGCGGCGGCGCCTGCGGCTCCAACCGGCGAGAGACCCGTTCCGGCGACCCCGGCGAGACGCGCGGCCCCGTTGAGCACGAGGGCAGTCAACAGGCCCACGGTCGCGAGACAGACGAGTCCCGCCATCCAGCGCGCCATGAAGTAGCCGCTGCGCGGACCGGGCCGGGTCAGAACGAGGGGAGCGCTTCCATCCCTCCTCAATTCCGAGACGATGCCTTCCGCCAGCCAGGCGGCGGACAACCCGAGGAGCAGGGCTACGATCGGGATCACTGTCGACGTGCCGGACAACCCGCCTGCCGAGCTCCCGTCGCGAAAACCGGCGGCTGCATCGGAAGTGCCTCGCACCAGAAGGGGCATGGTGAGCGACAGCATGATTGCCGTCGCGACCGCGGCGCGCGCCAGGCGGTCCCGAACGAGACCGCCGATGAGGATCGCGACCCTGATCAACGGATTCCGTCCCGCTCCAGAATCCCCAGCACGCTTCGCTCCATGGCCGCCGGGTCCCCGTCGATCTCGAGGCTTCCTGCGACTCGTCCCCTGTGGATCACGGTCACCCGATCGGCGATCCGGGCTACCTCCCCCAGTTCGTGGGAGGAGACGAGGATGGTCACACCGGGGTCGGCAGAGCGCAGCCGCGGGAGCAACTCCCGGAATCGAGCCCGCCACAGGGGGTCGAGGCCGGCCAGGGGCTCGTCCAGAAGGAGCACGGAGCGTGGATTCAGCAGCAGTTGGGCGAGACCCAGACGCTTGCGCATGCCATGAGAGAGGCTGCCGCACCGGGAGTCGCGGTGCCCGTCGAGGCCGGTCGTCTCCAGCGCGTAGTCAACTCGGCTCGAGATCGACCGGATCGGGCACGCGTCGAGAATCGCGAGCCGCCTGAGCACTTCCGCGACGCGGAGGCCTTCGGGAAAACGGACCCGGTCCGGGAGGAGGCCGATGCCCTCGGTGCGAGCCCGGTCGCGCGGAGTTCGACCTTCGATGCGGACCGATCCACTGTCGGGACGGATCAGTCCGGCCAGCACCCCGAAGAGCGTGCTCTTGCCGGCGCCGTTCGGCCCGACGACCGCCACGGTCGTGCCGCCCTCCACCTGGAGGTCGAGTGAGTCGAGAGCCGCTGTCCAGCGACGCATGCCCCTGCGGTATCTCTTGGTCACGCGGGTGAGCTCGATCATGCTCCCAGGGTGACCCGTTCACTCAACGATTTCTCAACGCGGCCGCAAGGCGACGTTGCCTCGCCGAGTGACCGGTAGCCATCTTCCGGACATGTTCGAATTCTCCAAGTACACGGGGGCGGGGAACGACTTCGTGGTCGCCCGAGCGGATCGGCAATCCGATGCAATGGGACCCGAACTCGCGCGTCGCGTCTCCAGCCGCCGATCCGGTGTGGGCACGGACGGACTGATCCTGGTCTATCCGAGACCGGGCGGCGTCCGGGTCCGTTTCTTCAATCCCGATGGCTCGGAATTCTCGACCTGCGGCAATGGCAGTCGCTGCGCGGCGCGGTTCGCAGCGGACGAGGGACTGGCCGAACCGGAAGGATTCGTACTGGAGACACCTGCGGGTGAGATCGGAGCGCGAGTCGAGAAGAATCGCGTCGCGCTGGACTACCGGATCGAGGTAGGGATGCGCGGTCCGCTCACGGTTCAAGGACCCCTCGGTCCGACGGATTCGTGGCTGATCGAGATCGGCGTGCCGCACCTCGTCCTGCCCCTGGAAGAACTCCCGGCGGGTCCGATCGAGGAGACCTGTCGACCCCTCCGAAACCTGGAGGAATTGGGTCCGGAGGGAGCGAACGTGAATCTCGTGGCGCTTTCGAACCCGTCTTCCGGGGCGATTCGCACTTTCGAACGGGGCGTGGAAGCCGAGACCCTGGCATGCGGAAGCGGCTCGATGGCCTCCGTCTTCGCTCTGCTCGCGAATGGGTCGGTCGGACCCCTCGTCACGCTGCGCGTTCGGGGCGGCGACGAACTCGAGATCCGTATCGGCGACACCCGACGTCCGGACGGCAGTCAGCGCGACGTCACTCTCACCGGACCCGCCGTTCGCCTGTTCGAGGGACGATTCCCCGATTCGATCTTCACGCCCTGAGGACGACCTGACTCTCCCTTCTTCGAGCATCCACGAACGACTGGCCCGGTCCCTGGTCGCCTGGTTCGAGTCCGGCGACAGAGAGGTCCCGGGACGATCCGAAACGGACCCGTATCGAATCTGGATTGCCGAGGTCATGGCGCAACAGACGCGAATCGCGACCGTTCGGGAGAGATATCGCGAGTTCTTGAACCGGTTTCCCGACGTCCGGGCGCTGGCCGCCGCCGACCTCGACGCGGTTCTCAAGGCGTGGGAGGGGCTGGGGTACTACGCCAGGGCGCGGAATCTCCATCGGGCTGCCCGGGTGCTGGTCGAGGAACACGACAGCCTGCTGCCGAACGATCCCGTCGTCCTGCGCTCGCTCCCCGGGATCGGCCCCTACACCGCGGGGGCCATCGCCAGCATCGCCTTCGACAGGGCCGAGCCGGCGGTGGATGGTAACGTACGCCGGGTGCTGTCTCGGCTCTTCGACCTCGAGCGACCTTCGGCTGCCGTCCTGGAGGCGGAGTCGCGGAGGCTGCTGGCCACGGATGACGTGCGGCCCGGAGCACTGACCCAGGCATTGATGGCCTTCGGCGGGTCGGGGTGCACGCCCCGCCGGCCCGACTGTGCTGCCTGCCCGCTGTCCGAAGATTGCCTCGCATACGAGCGAGGCACGCAGGCAGCCCGTCCCGGGCGCAAGCACAGCGGCGAGCTCCCGCATCATCCGATCGCAGTCGCGGTGCTCTGCAAGGACGGCAGAGTGCTGATCGGGAAACGCCCGGAGCACGGTCTGCTCGGCGGACTGTGGGAATTCCCCGGAGGCAAGATCGAGGAGGGTGAAACGCCTCGGCACGCAGCGGCTCGCGAGCTGCGAGAGGAGATGTGCATCGAAGCGACCATCGGCCGACCCATCGCCGTTATCCCCCACGCATTCAGTCATTTTCGGATCACGCTGCATGCCTTCGAGGCCGGGTGGGTTTCGGGCGAACCCTGCGGGAGAGCGGTGACGGAGTGGCGGTGGGTGAGGCCCGAGGAGCTCACGGCCTACGCGTTTCCCGCCGCGAACCGTCAGATTCTGAGTTGGATCAGCGAGACTCTGTCGCAGCCGTAGCCGCCGGGGCCTGTCCGCCCATTCCACTGCCACGGGGCGCCATGAACCAGACCCAGGCTGCGGCCGCGAGCACCAGAAGGCCCCCCGCGAGGAATCCGAGACCCGGGCCGAAGATGCCGTAGCCGGCAGCCGCTGCGACCGGGCCGATCATCCGCGCCACTGCGCTGGCCGACTGATTCACGCCGAGGACCTCTCCCTGGGCCCGTGCATCGGCGCGACGTGAGATCAGGCTCTGGATCGAAGGTGCCAGCATTCCCCAGCCGAGCCCCACGGGCAGGAGCACCGCGACGGTGGCCGGCGTGGTTCGAACCCAACCCATGACGGCGAGCGCGGTGCCCAGCAGCAGTCCTCCGATCGCGGCCACCCGCTTCTCGCCGTAGCGCTCGACCAGCGGACCGATCGCCCCACCCTGGGCGATCGCCGAAATCGTTCCGACGAGGGCGAACATCCCCCCTGCGTACATCGGGCTGAGCCCGAGCGGATCATCCAGGAACAGCGGAAAGGTGGTCGTGAAACCCGCGAATCCCATCGTTCCGAGGAAGAAGGCGATGATCGGATCCCGAACCCTCCCTTTCGCGAGGACCTTTCGAGCGGCCCGGAACCGTTCGGCGAACGCATCGAGTCCCCCGTGTCCCGTGGTGTCGGCGCGCTTCCCGGGAGGGAGAGACTCGGGGAGAAGAAAGACGGCCGAACCGGCCGCGAGGAAACTCAGGCCGGCGGCGACGAATCCGGGTACGCCGTATCCCCAGCGACTGAGGAAGCCGCCGATCGCGGGTCCGAATATGAAGCCGAGTCCGAAGGCTGCACCGATCAGGCCCATCCCGCGCGCCCTCTGCTCCACTGTCGTCGTGTCGGCGATATACGCCTGCGCGACCGGGATATTGGCACCCATGATTCCAGCGATGACCCGCGAGAACAGGAGGACCCCGATCGACTCGGCGAGTCCGAACACGATGTACGACGCAGCCGAACCGAAGAGCCCGAGAATCAGGAGCGGGCGGCGACCATGACGATCGGAGAGCGATCCCCAGATGGGGGAAAAGAGGAATTGCATCGCCGAGTAACTGCTGATGATCAGGCCGACGACCAGCGGTGTCGCTCCCAGATCTGTCGCGTAGAAGGGAAGCAGCGGAAGAACGATTCCGAATCCCACGAGATCCAGGAATACCGTCAGAAAGATGATCCCGAGCACGGCCCGACTGTTGGGCGCCCGCTTCGTCATCGCGCCTCGCCCCCTCCGGATTCGAACCCGCCGGACCGATCCGATCCCGTGTCCTCGAACATCCCCGGGCCCGGATCCGGCGCCTCGATCCCACGCTCTGCAAGGTGAGCCAGGTGGGCTGACACCGACGCGGACGCGGCCTCGGAGAGACCGGCCGGAAGAGGTCCATACACCGAATCCCGGATCGCTTCGACACTGTCGCTCCCTGCCGCGACAGCCGACTCGATCTGCCGCTCTCTCTCGAGCCGGTGCAATCGGTACTCCTCCAGCTTCGCCTCCGCAGCGGCCACTTCAGGTCCATGCCCGGGGAGCAATCGCGTCGGTCGAAGCGCTTCCAGCTTGCGGAGGCTCGACAGGTAGTCACCTACTCTGCCATCGGGGTGCAGGACGGCACTCGATCCCGATCCCAGGACCAGGTCTCCGGTGAACAGCCACCGATCCGGAAGGAGCAGAAAGGCGAGGTGGTCCGCCGAGTGTCCCGGCGTCTCCAGCACCTGCAGTTCGACTCGACCGGCTCGGCCGGGCGCATCGACGGGAATCAGGTCCCCCTCGGCCAGCACCCGCCCCGGAAGACCCAACCGGGCGAGCGTCGAGCTCGACGCGAGAATCGGTGCACTCACTCGTCGCGCGAGTCCCGGTGCGGCCGCCGAGTGATCGGCATGGGCGTGGGTCAGCAGGATTCCGTCCACGGTCCGGCCCGCGATCTCGTGAATCAGGCCGTCGACATGCACATCGTCGGCAGGGCCGGGATCGATGATCAGAATCCGATCTCTTCCGACCAGCCAGGTTCTCGTTCCCTGCAGGGTCAGAGGTCCGGGATTGGGGGCGACGATCCCCTCGACGAGCTCCTTCACGGGCTCGACTCCGGGAGACGATCCCCCTGAGGACGGGGGGTCAGACGGCCTCATCCCAGTCCGGGTCTCCTGGCAGAACCGGTCGCACGGAATCCCCGCGGATCAGGAGACGCGGGGTGATCGGTTCTACCTTCTGGCGGCGGCAGGCCTCGTACAGTGCGTCCAGGCTCTCGTACCCGGCGAGCGAGCCGAGCGTCGTGCGCGTCGGAAACAGCATGGGCAGGCGTCCTTCCCGGAACTTCTCCACCGCGGCCGACGGTCTGAGCCAGGTGAATCCCGCCAGCTCCTCCGTGAGATCGGGTTCGAAATCCGCCCGGTCGTTCGGAACGACGGTGATGAAGAAGCGCGTATCGTAGCGGCGGGAAAATCGGGTGGGCGTGATCCACCGACCAAAATAGGCACTGCGTACCGAGTCGAAGGTCAGATCCAGGTCGTGCGCTACGCTCCGGAAGTCCGATTCGCCGGCGAGCAGTGAGGCGCGTGCCGCTGACAACGAGCTCTCATCGGGTTGTGTGTCGGCGAGGAGCAGACCGGTCTCTTCGAACAGCTCACGAATCGCAGCCGCCAGAGCCGCCGGTTCCGCTCCGCCTGTCGCACGCCCGAGCCTTCGAACCAGCTCCGCGTCCGCATCCGCTTCGTCGATCTTACCGCCGGGAAACACGTATGCGCCGGCCGCGAACCTTGCTTCGGACGGGCGACGAAGCAGCAGCACCTCGAACGGACCCTCCTTCGGCTCCCGCGCCAGAACGATCGTCGAGGCCGGGTGAGGCGTCGAAGGAGTCTCATCCGGACCGATCTGTCCCCGCGTCAGCTCGTCCCGCTCGATCTGTTCGGTCACGCGGCGTTCGCGGTCCCCCATCCGGTCCCCTTCGATGTGCAGTGTCCATCCGGCAGCGCCGCCGGATGCTCTTCAGACGAGCGGAAGGTCGCCGAGTGAGGCGAATACGGCCAGTACGAAGAGCCAGGACAGCCCGGCCAGCACGGCCGCGAGCACGAACGGGAGCAGCACGGTGAGAGCGGCGCGACCCGTCGTAGTCCCGTGTACCTCTCGAACACCGATCGCCAGCAGCACCGCCGATGCGATCCAGCCCACGAACTCGCCGACCCACGGAACGATCGTCAGCAGAGCGGGGCCCGAGGCATAGCAGACGACCCGGGTCGTGGCCAGCAGCGACAGCTGGCTGGCGGTCAGCAAGCGGATGAACAGATGGACGGTCAGTGCCGCGAGTCCGAGCAGAACGAGATTCGCGAAGGGACTGAGAAAGAACCCGAACAGCTGAAGGCTCCGCGAGTCGAGATCGACCAGCCCTGCGGCTGCGGGCGGCAGCTCCGGGGCCGAGCCCGCCAGCCCCCACAACAGCGAGAAGAATGCGGCACCGACCGCCATGAGCAGGAAATAGAGGACCGCGCGGGCCAGGGGCGCCTCGGGCTCGAGAGCTCGAAAGAAAGGAACTGGCTGAGTAATGCTCTCGATCCAGGTCCTGGCCAGGTTGGATGGGAATCGGGTGGCGGGGTCTTCCCACGGAATCGTGTTCATTCGGCTTCGTCCCCCGGCCCGTCCGGCGAAATCCGGAAGCGGGCGTCCACCGCGGCGCACTTCTCCGACTCGGGGAAGGCGAGAAATGGATTGATGTCCATCTCCCGGATTTCCGGGTGATCGCCGACCAGTTGACTGGTCCTTTCGACGACCTCGGCCAGAAGGTCGAGGTCGACTCCCGGCTCGCCCCGCACGCCCTCCAGGATCCGATACCCGCGCAAGGAGGCGATCATCTCGCGCGCGTCCTCGCTGCTGACCGGCTGCACCCGGAAGGCGACATCCTTGAGAACTTCCACGTACACGCCACCGAGACCGACCATGACGATCGGCCCGAAGCGTGGCTCCCAGGTCATGCCGACGATGGTTTCCCGGCCGCCTTCCAGCATCCTCTGGACGAGGATGCCCTCGGCACAGGCTTCCGGCCCTTCCTGCGCGAGCAATCCCTCGAGGAACTCGCACGCCTCCAGCACGTCCTCCCTCGACTCGAGGTCCAGCCGGACGGCTCCGGCCTCGGTCTTGTGCAGGATCGAGGCGCTGACCGGCTTGAGCACGACGGGCCACCCCATGGCCTCCGCTGCGGCGACGGCTTCGTCGGCCGACCGGGCCACGGCCCAGGGAGCGACCGGGATCCCATAGGCTTCCAGAACCTCGAATCCCTCGATCAACGTGAGCCGATCCCGACCCTCGGCCAGTGCTCCTCGGATCCGTTCATCGACCCGGCCGGAGTCGACGTCGAAGGTGCGCACCACCTCCTCGGGACGCTCCTGCCAGCGGCACTGATTCCACATGGCTCCCAGCGCACGAGCGGCCGACTCCGGGAACCGGTAGGCAGGAATCGGTGAGTCGGAGAGCTCGGCCATTCCCTGTGGCAGGCCGCGCTTGCTCATCAGCACGGCCATCACCGGCTTGTCGGAGCCCTCCGCCCCGTCGCGAATCGCCCGTGCGACGAGAGGCGCCTCCAGCGCCAGCGGCACGTAGGAAGCGATCAGCGCATCGATTCCCTCGTCGGCAAGTATGATCCGCGTCGCTTCCTCGACCTGCCCGGGCGTGGCGCTCGCGATCATGTCAACCGGGTTGGAGACGCTGGCCTCAGCCGGAAGAATCGCGCGCAAGCGCTCCCTGGATTCGGTCGAGAGAGGAGCGACATCCAGGCCGCGCGCTTCGCAGGCATCCGCAATGATGATTCCCGGTCCCCCGGCGTTCGTCAGGATCGCGACTCGATTCCCGCGCGGGAGCGGGGCCTTGCTGAAGGCGAGCGCTGCATCGAAGAGCTCCTCCACCGACTCGGCCCGCTGCACCCCGCATTGCGCGAGGAGCGCATCCGTGGCGATGTCCACCTGGGCGAGCGCCCCCGTGTGGCTGGATGCCGCTTTCGCACCGGCCTCCGAGCGCCCGGCCTTGACGACGAGTATCGGCTTCCTGCGGGTCGTCTCCCGGGCCAGTCTCACGAACGTACGCGGGCTGCCGAATGACTCGAGATACATGAGAATCACTCCGACCTCGTCATCGTCCCGCCAGTACTCCGTGAGGGCGTTGCCCGACACGTCGGTCTTGTTGCCTACCGAGACGAATTGACTGATCCCGATTCCATACTCGCTCGCGTAGTCCAGGATCGTCATGCCCATCGCACCCGACTGGCTCATGAACGCGATGGGTCCGACGGGAGGCATATAGGGTGCAAACGTCCCGTTCATCGACACGGCAGGAGAGGTGTTCAGCACGCCCATGCAGTTGGGGCCCACCATCCGCATCCCGAACTCGCGGATCATGCCCGCCAGGCGCCGCTCGAGCTCGACGCCTTCGCCACCGACCTCCCGGAATCCGGCGGTAATCACTACGAGTCCCTTCACGCCCTTCTCGCCACATTCCCGTACCGCGTCCAGCGCTCGCTCCTTCGGGACCACGATGAACGCCAGATCCGGGGCGACGGGAAGGTCCATAACCGAAGGGAATGCGGGCACGGCGGCCACGGAGGCGGCCGACGGGTTCACCGGAAATACGGGACCGGTGAATCCTCCCTCGATCAGGTGCCTCAGAATCGCGTTACCGATACTGTCCGGTCGACGACTGGCACCGACAACAGCCACGGAACGGGGACGGAGGATGGGATCCAGCGACCGGAGCGATGACATTGCGTTGGCGTCCGATGTATGTTCCGGCATTGAGTTGACCTTCCTGATGTGCACGGTGGAGTTCCGAGTGGGCCGACACCACGGGCGAGCCCACCTGAGCAGGTCGGCCAAGGGGGCCCGAGGTGAAAGATGCGGCCGGCCCCCGGTCGTGGCCACAGCCGGTTGCGGCGCCCGGAATGGAAACGGGACAGAGAGTTGAACTTCAGATGACGATGCAACAGGACCTCGCCCTGCAGCGGACCCGACTCGCCAACGAGCGGACGTTGCTCGCCTATGTCAGGACGTTCATGGGATTCCTCGGGCTCGGCGTGGCCCTGATCGCCGTCTTCGACTCGACCCTGAGCACGACCCTGGGGACTGCTTCGATTGCAGCGGGCGCGGTCGTCATGGCCATTGGTCTCATTTCGTATACGAGAAACCACGCCGAACTTCGGAACGAGGCGAACGAAATTCTCGACGGGACCGGTTCGATTTGAATCAGGATCTCGTCCCCCGCCGATACAGCGAAAAGGAAGCAGGCGAGATTCTGCGCCGGGCGGCCGAGATGCAGAGAGCGGAGCCGTCTGCTGCCGACCCCTCCGGATTCTCCCTTTCCGAGCTCGAGGACGTGGCTCGTGAGGCGGGAATCGACCCGGCCGTGGTTCGTCGAGCCGCCTCACAACTGGATCTTCCCGCGTCCGAGAACCTGGGCTCGGCGCTCGCCGGCTCGCCGCTTTCGATCCGGCTGGAGATCGAGCTGCCGGGGGAATACCCGGTCGATCGCTTCGACGCGCTGGTCCCCGCGATTCAGGACGCGTCGCCCTGGCAGGGACACGCCGGCGTGGTCGGGAAGACGCTCACGTGGAGTGCGCGCGCGGACTCCAACACATCCTCACTGCAGGTGCTGGTTTCGTCAGCCGATGGGCGAACCCTGATCCGCGTCGAGGAGCGATTGGGAGGCCTGGTCGGGGCATTGTTCGGAGGCATCATCGGGGGAGGAGGGGCGGGAATCGGCGTGGGCCTCGGGGCGGGCCTGGGCGCGGCGGTCGGCTCCACGTTGTTCGCCGTCGGATTTCCGATCCTGATGCTGGGCGGATCGTACGCTCTCGCGAGGACGATCTATGCGGCGCACGTGAAGAAGGAGCGATCCCGCCTGCAGGGTCTGCTGGATCGGCTGGCGGCCATCGCCGCGGCGGGCATCGACGACGGGACCCGGGAGTGACGGATACGCCCGAGCAGGTTCTGCGCGGGGTGTTCGGATACGAGAGCTTCCGGCCGGGTCAGGCGGAGGTGATAGAGTCGGTCCTGTCCGGTACTGACTGCATCGCGGTCATGCCGACCGGTGCGGGGAAGTCTCTGACCTTTCAGTTGCCTGCACGGATTCTGCCTGGCACCGTCCTGGTTCTTTCGCCGCTGATCAGCCTGATGAAGGACCAGGTGGATGCTCTCCGGGAGTTGGGCTTCCGCGCGACGGCAATCAACTCGACCCTGCCCCACGGCGAGCGGAACCAGCGGGTCGAGGGTCTGCTCGAGGGCGACTATGAGCTCGTGTACCTCGCCCCGGAGGCCCTGGGGGGTCGCCTTCGAGAGCGGCTGCGGGACGCTCCCATCTCTCTGATCGTCGTCGATGAGGCACATTGCATCTCGCAGTGGGGGCACGACTTCCGCCCCTCGTACCGAAGACTTCGTGGACTCCGCGATGAGCTGGGCGGCATACCGGTGCTGGCGCTCACGGCCACGGCCACGCGACGGGTGGCACGGGACATCCTGAGACAACTCGGGATGCGCAAGCCGGAAGGTTACAAGGGCTCGTTCTTCCGTCCGAACCTGATCATCGGCTGTCGGAAGAAGGGCGAGGGAGATACGCGGCGGGAGATTCTGTCCCTCGTCCGCCGCCACGAGGGAGAGAGCGGGATCGTCTACTGCCTCTCGCGTCGGTCGGTGGAGACGACTGCGGCGTTTCTGGTGTCGCATGGCATCAGGGCGGCCCCGTATCATGCCGGACTGTCCGATAGCGATCGGGAGGCGGCCCAGGAGGCCTTTGCCAGAGATGAAGTGGATGTCGTGGTGGCGACGATCGCCTTCGGCATGGGCATCGACAAGTCGAACGTCCGGTTCGTCATCCACCGGGACATGCCGACGGACGTCGAATCATGGTATCAGGAGATGGGTCGCGCGGGCCGGGACGGTCTTCCGAGCGAGTGCGTGCTCTTCTATTCCTGGGCCGACGTGAAGGCGCGGGAGCGATTCCTGTCGGAAATCGATGACGCGGAGCTCCGCCGGGAGAAGCACCAGGCGACGGTTCACCTGTTTCGCATCGCCGACTCGCAGACGTGCCGACACCAGGCAATCGTTGCGCACTTCGACGAGACGATCGAACCGTGCCGCGCTTCCTGCGACGTATGCACGGGAATCCCTGTAACCGACCTCGTGGAATCGTACCCGTCGTCGATTCCCTCGCTCCCGCGATCAGGTGCGAAAACCCGGCGAAACGGGACGACGCGTCGATCGGGCGGCGGGATGGGGCGGTCTCCCTCCGATCCGCTGTTCCAGAAGCTTCGGATTCTGCGTAAGCGACTTGCCGACGAACAGGGCGTTCCCGCTTACATCGTGTTCAGTGACCAGGTCCTGTGGGACATGATCGATGCACGGCCCTCCACCCTCGGGCGGATGCTCGATGTTCCGGGGGTGGGCCCGGCCAAGCTGGAGCGCTATGGCGAGGCGTTCCTCGAGGCGCTGAGGGACGATTGAGTTCGCTCGAACGGGAGAGGGCAATGCCGGAGCCGGGCGGGTACTATGCGGTGATCTTCACGTCCCGAAGGGCGAATGCCGATCCCGCGTACGAGGAGATGGCTGTCAGAATGGAAGAGCTCGCCCGCAGCCAACCCGGATTCCTGGGTATCCAGAGCGCTCGCGGGCCGGATGGGAGTGGAATTACGGTCTCGTACTGGCAGACCGAAGCTGCGATCGCCGGTTGGAAGGAGAACGCCGAGCACGTTCTGGCGCAGGAGCGGGGTCGGACGGACTGGTATGCATCGTACGAAGTGCGTATTGCTCGGGTGGAGAGAGAGTACGAATCGAAGCGGACCTGAGAACCATGACTGGGAGCGGAACCGAATGGTGAAGTTGTTCGACAGCGAAACGTCGGCCCCGGTGGGCGAGATCACGGAAGGACAGCTCCAGTTCCTGATCGACCATCTGGAGGAGACTTCGGACTCGGACCAGGACTACTACATCGATCGGCCCACGCTGGCGATGCTCGCGTCCGAAGGAGCCGATGCCGAACTGATCGTGGTCCTGACGAAGGGCCTCGGCGGTCGTGACGGTTACGAAGTCCGCTGGGAGCGGTGAGTACTGCGGGTGTGCGTTACAGGAGTCTGGTATTCGCTCTCGCAGCAGCTGTTGGAGGTCTGGCCTGCGATGGCACCCGCGAACCCGTAATCCTCCCGGTGGACGAAGCAATGGGGGCGCAGCTCGAGCTGCACGAGGCGCTGCCGGCGGAGCACGGTCTCGTGCTTGCCGGAGAGGATGAGCCGGGCCGACGTCTGACGGTCCTCGGTCGACTGGTGCGCTCAGAGTCGGGAGAGCCTCTTGCCCACCGTTCCATTGAATTCTACCAGGCGGATTCGGAGGGATCGTACGATGAGGCGGACCCGGGCGTGGAAGCCACCGCCCGGATTCAGGGAAGCGTCAGGACCAATGACGAAGGACTGTTCACGCTCTCGACGGTCATGCCCGGGGACTACGGATCCACGAAGCTGAATCGACACATTCACATCTCGGTGCCCGGGGCGGATCCCGAGGCATACGACTTCTATTTCCGGCAATTCGTGAACGATGGCCTGCGTGCGTGGGCCGAGAAATCGGACCAGGCGATCCTGGTCGACCTCCAGGTGTCGCCTTCGGGAAGACTGGTGGGGAGTGCGGTCGTGCCCGCGAAACGCGTTCCCGCGGACCCCTGATCGCCCGGGTCGCACGGGTCTCCTTCTGCCGGGTTCGCGAATGCGATAGAGTAATCCATGCTTCATGCGCACGGTGGAGTCTCACAGGAGCTCGTGCCCGGGCGACTGGGACCCGGCGAGGCCGATCTCGATTCCCTCGCCTCTCTGCGACTGCCGTCGGATCTCGCCGAGGCGGCGCTTCGTCGGCTTCGCGTCATCGCCCTCATCTACTCGGCGGTCTTCTTCCTGGCGGCGATCTTCCCGAACCTCGTCTGTCACCTGATCCGCTTCGTGGAACCGACCGTTGTCTGCAGCCGCGGCTACTTCACCACGCTGCAGACGATCGGACCGCCGGTGTTCTCCATCATCGGCGGTCTGGCGGTCTACTTCTTCGTGCGCTCCGATCGGCCGTCCGTGGGCGCCCGGCTGAAGATGGGCACGGCATTCCAGGTTCTCGGGAGCTTCGGAATCGCGCTTTCGGAGTACCAGGGCATCGTGGCACCGACGCTTTACCGCGGCATGGAGACGCTGCCGGACGCCGGAACCTTCGGGCTCTCCTGGGTCTCGGCATGGGTCCTGATGTTCACTACCATCGTGCCGAACCTCCCGCGACGTGCCCTGCTCGCAGCTCTGCTGTCCGTCAGTTCGGTGCCGATCGTCTTCTCGCTCTACACGGCCCTGGGCGTGAACACGGTGAGACTCGGTCCGATCGAGTTCTTCTTCGCCCTCGTGTTCCCGTATCTGCTGATCGCCGGCATGGCCTGGATCTCGGCCCGAGTCGTATATCGTCTCGGCCGGGAAGTTCAGCGAGCGCGGCGTATGGGGAGCTACCGGCTCACGGAGCGGCTGGGCGAAGGGGGCATGGGCGAGGTGTGGCGTGCCGAGCATCGTCTCCTGGCGCGCCCGGCCGCGGTCAAGCTGATTCGCCCCGACGCGCTCGGCGCCGCGGACGAGGACCAGCAGCAGATCGCGCTGAAACGCTTCGAGCGCGAGGCACAGGCGACGGCGGCTCTGACCTCTCCGCATACGATCGACCTGTATGACTTCGGCATCTCCGAAGACGGTACGTTCTTCGCGGTTATCGAGCTGCTGCGAGGATGCGACCTCGACAGCCTGATTCGGCGCTTCGGGCCGATCCCGCCGGAGCGTGTCATCCACTTCCTTCGCCAGACCTGTGATTCGCTGGCGGAAGCACACGAGTCCGGGCTCATTCACCGGGACGTGAAGCCAGCGAACCTGTTCACGTGCCGCTTCGGCCGATCCACCGACTGGATCAAGGTCCTGGACTTCGGAATGGTCAAGCTCGACACCGGCGACAGGGACCCTCAGTTGACGGGCGAGAGCGTGGCGGCCGGCACGCCTGCCTTCATGTCTCCGGAGCAGGCCGTGGGAGCGGAAGTGGATGCCCGATCGGATCTCTACTCTCTGGGCTGCGTCGC
>CBDTXM010000029.1:0-24336 GCA_965364445.1 uncultured bacterium
GGAACCGCGCCGCCAAATTCATCGACCACCTTCACGACGTACGGGTCCGCGAGGGGCTCTCCCGGCGCTCCTGTCTGGCCGTCCCCGCTGATCTTCTGAAGAGCATAGAAGCCCTGCGGAATGGGAGGTAGACCCGGACCGGGGCCCGTGATCGGTGGCGGTGAATCGTCGCAGCTCAGAAGTGAACCGACTACAGCGAAAAAGAAGAAGAGGTTCTTCCTCATGACATCCTCCAGCCCCCCGGAAGGACGAGGTCCGGTCACCGGTCGGGCCGCAGTCGAGGCGGACCGGCGAGACGAAGTGTTGCGTTCAGCACGCACGCGTGCTTCGGAGAACGCAACGGAGTCGGGGTTCCCTGCACATGGTCAGCCGGCAAGTCTGGCACTTGCTCGGAAGGAAACCGCGGCCAGGGACGATCGGGGGCGCACCCAAAACCGTTCGACTAACTTTATAGGCGACAGCCGGATGAAACAAGATCGCTCCGGTTGTCCGCCCGTTTCGCGTCCGGCGCGAGTTGTCGGGATCGGGTGCCGGAAGCACCTTGCTCGTGGACATGCGCCCGCAACGAGGAGCTGGTTGAGTCGGCTGCCAGCCCGGGAGCTGATTGGGTATCCAGATGCGCGTTCTTTACACCCTCACCGTCAGCCTTCTGGTCATCGGCTGCGCTGCAGGGGAATCTTCGAACGAAGAACTCTCCGACTGCTGCGCCGTCACCATCAGTGCCACGGTTCCGGAGAATACCGGCACCCTCTATCTGACCGGCGATCTCGCCGAGCTCGGTCCCTGGCAGGCGAACGCGCTGGCGATGGACGGGGCGGGCCGGAAGCGGACCGCGCAGCTCGTGGTTCCGCCCGGCACCGAACTCGAGTACAAATTCACGCTCGGCTCCTGGGACCGGGAGGCGATGGGCCCCTCCGGCATGGTCATGCCGAACTACCGCCTGCGCGTCGACGCCGACGTCGAGGCCGCGCACGAGATCGGAGACTTCCGCAAAGACACGGAAGTGTACATGGAGGACTGGAAGGGCTCCGGCGTGCTCGGCACGCTCGTCTACTGGCCCGACGTCCCGTCCGAGATCCTCGGGCGCGACCGCCACGTCGAGATCTGGCTTCCACCCGGCTACTACGAGAATCCGGACGTGCGCTATCCGGTCCTCTACATGAGCGACGGGCAGAACCTGTTCGATCCGCGTATCGCGAACACCGGCGTCGACTGGGGCGTGGACGAGGCCGTGGTGCGCCTCGTGGAGAAGGGCGCGATGCCGCCGATCATCGTCGTCGGTGCCTGGAGCACGGACGATAGGGGGCGGGAGTATTCACCGTGGCACGGAGCTCCGGAGTACGCCCGGTTTCTGGTTGAGGAGCTGATGCCCCGGGTCGACCGGGAATTCCGGACCCTTGCGGGTCCCGAAAACACGGCCGTGATGGGCTCCTCGATGGGCGGCCTGCTCTCCTTCTATCTCGTGACGAACCACCCCGACGTATTCGGTTCGTGCGGCTGCGAATCCACCCACTTCGCGCTGTCGGAGTCGATCGTGAAGCGGTATCTCAGGGGGGTGGAGGCGCCGGCCGATCCGGACACGGTCCCGTTCGTCGTTCGGGACATCGAGAACGGACTCGAGGCGCCCGCCGACTCACGGTACTACTTCGCGTACGGCACCCGGGGGCTGGACGCCGACTACGGACCGCCGCACGAGGTCGTTCGGGAGTGGCTGCTCGGGCAGGGACGGGTCGAGGGGACGGACTTCGTGATCCGAGAATACGAGGGAGCGGACCACAACGAAGCCTCCTGGCGCGCGCGAATCGACGACGCGCTGGCCTTCATGTTCGGTCGGAACGGTCACCAGTGACGACGGCCAGGAGGGTGCTCGAGTGAGGATTCGGGGGCTGGCGGCAATCTGCGGGCTCGCCGCGTACGCCGCGGCCGACGCCCGGGCGCAGGATCCCGAGCCCGCGGACTGGCGCAGCGGCGGCACCTGTTACGAGATCTTCGTCCGCTCCTTTCAGGACAGCGATGGTGACGGCCACGGCGACCTGTCGGGATTGATCGATCGGCTCGACTACGTCAACGACGGCGATCCGGAGTCCCGTACCGATCTCGGCGCGAACTGCATCTGGCTGATGCCGATCGCCGCGTCGCCCAGCTACCACGGCTACGACGTCACCGACTTCTACCGGGTCGATCCCCGCTACGGGACGAACGATGACTTCCGGCGCCTCGTCGAGGAAGCGCACCGCAGAGGTATACGGGTGGTGGTGGACATGGTGATCAATCATGTCTCGAGCGAGCACCCGTTCTTCAAGCACGCCCTGCTCTATCCCGACTCGCCCTATCGCGAGTGGTTCCGGTGGTCCGACGAGCCCGGCCCTAACAACGAATGGGGCGACAACAACTGGCGTCGATCGCCGGTCCGGGATGAGTACTACTACGGGTTCTTTTCGCACCGCATGCCAGACCTGAACTGGGAGTCGACGGCGGTTCGGGAGGAGATGAAGCGCGTGGCCTCCTTCTGGCTCGACGAACTGGGAGCCGACGGGCTGCGACTCGATGCCGTCTGGCACCTGATGGAGGGCTCCGACGGACAGGCAGGACATGCCCCGCGCACCCACGAGATGCTGCGCGAGTATGGCGACTACATTCGCACCCGGCACCCGGGCGCGATCACGATCGGAGAGGTGTTCGACGGATCGGACGCGATATTCGCGTACTATCCCGACCAGCTGGATGCCTACTTCGCATTCGGGGTATCGGAGGCGATTCTCGAGGCTGTGCAGACGGGCGACGGTTCGCCTCTGCTCCCGGCCGTGCTCCGCATGCAGGACCGGGTTCCGAATGACCGCTGGGCCCCGTTTCTTCGAAATCACGACCAGGTCCGCACGATGACGTTCCTCGAAGGCGACGAAGCGCGCGCCAGGGTCGCCGCGAGCCTGCTTCTGACGATTCCCGGCGTCCCGTTCGTCTACTACGGCGAGGAGATCGGGATGACCGGGGACAAGCCGGACCCGAGAATCCGCACTCCCATGCACTGGGAAATCGGCCCCGCCGCCGGATTCACGGAGGGAGCCCCCTGGGAGCCTCTCCCTCCTGATTCTCTGACGGCGAACGTCCAGACCCTCGAGAACGAATCGGGGTCCCTGCTCTCGTTGTATCGGGACCTGATCCATGCGCGCGCAGCGAACCCGGCGCTCGGGACCGGCCGCATGATCGCTCTGGAAACCAACAGCCCGGCCGTGGTTGCTTTCGTGCGCCGAAGTCCGGAACAGGTGGCTTTCGTCGTCGCGAATCTCGGAACCGACGCGCTGGCGAACGTCCGAATCGACGGCGAATCGGGGGCGGTTCCTGGAGGAACACACCGACTCCGGTCGCTGATCGGAGACTCCACTGCAGCCGCGCTGGAAGCCGAGGCGGACGGCTCGATTCGTGGCTACGTTCCGCTCGATGTGGTTGGACCGCAGGCGGCGTACGTGTTCGTGCTGGAACGCGATATCTGAGTCCACGGCTTCGCTCCAATTGCGTGGACCTCTCACCCGGACAGGCCCCCGATGAAGAGACGCGAATTCGTTCGACACACTACGGTCGCCGGAACCGTCCTCGCGGTAACGCCGACGTTCGGATATGAACTTCGGCCCGGTGTCCGGCGGGCTCTCGGACACATCGATTTCAACCCCGGCTGGCAGTTCCTGCGGGGGGATGCGCCGGGCGCCCACTCCGCTGAGTTCGACGACCGAAGCTGGAGTCAGGCGAATCTTCCGCACACGGCACGCATCGAGAACCTGGTGACCGGCGAGCCGGGCACCGACACCTTCCAATGGCAGGGCATCTGCTGGTATCGCAAGACATTTACGGTTGATCTCGCACAGGCTGGCCAGAAGATCTTCCTGAATTTCGACGGTGCGATGAACATCGCCGACGTCTGGCTGAACGGGGAACACCTCGGCCGCCACAGGGGCGGCTGGCTGCCGTTCGGATTCGACATCTCCGACCGGGTCGCCGCCGGGCAGGACAACCTCGTCGCCGTCCGGTTGGACAACCACGACAATCCCGTCACGGGTCCGAAGCCGCTTCCTCAGCTCGACTTCAACCCGTACCACGGCCTGTACCGGAGTGTCCGGCTGGTCGTCAAGGACCCGCTCCACATCACCGACCCGATACTGGCGGACCTGCCCGGCGGGGGTGGACTGTTCGTTAGCTATCCGAAGGTGTCGGAGAATTCGGCGACGGTCCGGACGCAGCTGCACGTGCAGAACGATGGGGCGGCGGCGAGGGAATTCCGCGTGAGACTGCGTCTCACGGACGACTACGGACAGGCGATTGCCGACGTGGAATCGGAATCCGTCCGGCTCTCGCCCGGTGAGGGTCGAACGGTGACCCGGGATATCTTCGTGGACGCGCCCAGACTGTGGAGCCCCCGGTCCCCTGATCTCCATACGCTGCAAGCGGAGCTGGTCGAAGATGACTCCGTCGTAGATGCAGAGAGCGCCAGGATCGGAATCCGGCGAATCGACATTTCTCCCGAGGGATTCCACGTCAATGGCGAGAGGTTCTTCCTGCGCGGGACGAACCGCCACCAGGAGTATCCGTACGTCGGGTATGCGCTGTCCGACGCCGCCCAGTACCGCGACGCTCGCAAGATCAAGGACGCCGGGTTCGACTACGTCCGGCTCTCCCATTATCCGCACGCCCCGGCGTTCATGGATGCTTGCGATGAGCTCGGCCTCGTGGTCATGGACTGCATTCCCGGCTGGCAGTTCTTCAACGCCGAGGATCCTGAATTCACCGACATCCAATACGAGAACTGTCGGCGCATGATCCGCCGGGACCGCAACCACCCTTGCGTCATATTGTGGGAAGTGTCGCTCAACGAAACACAAATGCCGGACGAGTTCATCCGAAGGACGCACGAGATTGGCCACGAGGAGTATCCCGGCGACCAGTGCTACACCTGCGGCTGGACGGACGGATACGACGTGTTCATCCAGGCTCGGCAGCACGGCGGATGCCGGGAGGTGACGGATCGGGCGTGCGTGATCAGCGAGTACGGGGACTGGGAATACTATGCCCAGAATGCAGGGCTCGAGCAGGATGCCTGGGCCGACCTGGCGCCGGACGAGGCGAACAGCCGCCAGCTCCGTTGGCACGGGGAGGCGGCGCTGCTGCAGCAGGCGACGAACTTCCAGGAAGCTCACAACGACAACCGGAAGACGATCGCGTTCGCGGACGGCCTGTGGGTAATGTTCGACTACAACCGGGGATACGCGCCTGACATCGAATCTTCGGGCTGCATGGACCTTTTCCGGCTGCCCAAGTTCTCTCGGGCGTTCTTCCGGAGCCAGCGCCCGGCAGATGAGAATCTGTGGCAGGCGGGATCAGGGCCGATGGTCTTCGTCGCGAGCCACTGGTCACCCGCTTCGAGCCCGACCGTGCGTGTGTTCAGCAACTGTGAGGAAGTCGGCCTCGTCCTCAACGGGGAACTGATCGAACGGCGGTCTCCCGACGAGGACAGGATCTCGACCCATCTCGCTCATCCGCCGTTCACGTTTCATCTGGAACGCTTCGAGCCCGGTACACTCGAGGCAATCGGATACATCGGAGGCAGGAAGGCCGCTCGTCACGCGGTGCGGACGCCGGGCGCCCTGCAGCGCCTCGAACTCAGGCTCGATGAGAGCGGGCGACCGTTCGCGGCGGAAGGAAAAGATGTCGCGTTCCTGCGGGCCTGGCTGCTCGATGAGGCAGGGACGGTCGTCGCCGACGCGTGGGAGAACGTCTGGTTCGGCGCAACCGGAGACATCCAGCTGGTGGGCGCCAACCCGTTCTCGTCAGACGCGGGGATCGCGAGCATCCTCGTGCAGTCGGAAGTTCCGAATCCGCGCGGCGCGGTGTTCGCCCTGTCCCTTGTCCGGCAGCAGGATCACATTCGGCTGGTATCGGCTGCCCATCGGTTCCGAGGGAACCCGGGACCGCTCGAAATCCGAGCCACGACCGATGGCAGCGACCCGACGAACGGCGCCGTTCACTACGACGGGTCGCTGATCCCGGCAGAACGAGTGCGAGCCGACCTCTCCGCCGGCGGCCGACGGGTGCTCGAAGCTGACACGTCCTCACCGAAGTTCAGAATCGCGGGAAGCATTGCTCCGCAGTAGGCGCGAGATCGGCTTGCGACCTTGGCTGCCGTGACCTGCTGACGAGGAATCCTCAGGACTCCGGGTTCGAATCGGCCTTGAACAGATCGGCGCGGGCCGACTGGAGAATCGCCGCGACCGCCGGATGCACGATGCGGCGCTCGGCGGTGATCGCGTAGAAGCGCTCGCGCACGGATTCGACGCGTCCGACCCGCGCCAGACCGTACTGGTCGCAGACCCGCTCTTCGATCACGGTCGGCACCACGATCAGCCCCACTCCTTCCTGTCCGAACACCTTCAGCACGGCGCTGTCCTCGATCTCGGCCACGGTCGCCGGCCGGATCTCCTGCTCCTCGAACCAGCGGTCGAGCGATCGCCGGAGCGTCGTGTTCGAGGTGGGGAGAACGAACGGCGCTCCCTCGAGGGATGCCGGGAATCCATCGGCGTATCGTTCGGCGTGATCGCTCGTCGCCAGGACCGAGACCCCGCAGTCGCCGAGCGCGTGATCGTAGGCCCGCACACCGAGAGGTCGGGGAATGGGCGCGTCACTCAACACCAGATCCACGGCGTGCAGGGCGAGCTCCCCGAACAGGACGTCCGGCTGGTCTTCCCGAACCACCAGCCGCACGGGGGCCTCCATCCGCAGCGCCGCCGAGACGAGGTGCCAGGCGACCATCTTCGGGAGCGCCTGGACCATTCCGACCGTGAGTCGCAGCGGCCGCTCCGACGGTTGGCCCCGCACCGTTTCGGTCAACTCGCGTCCGAGAGAGAAGATTTCGTCCGCGTATCGGAACACCAGGTGCCCCATTTCCGTCAGCACGAGCGTGCGGCCGCTCTTTCGAAGCAGGCTCTCACCCAGCGCACGCTCGAGTCCACGGACCTGAGCACTCACGGCCGGCTGGCTGACCCCGAGGAGCCGGCCGGCCGCGGTGATACTGCCTTCTCTTCCGACGGCCCAGAAGTTCTCGAGCTGGCGATAGTTGAGCTGTTGCACGGCTAGCCCGGGGTCGCCGTTACCAGGGCTTCCGGGCCTCCGGGTCTCAGATGTCCAGCCACGTGACGCGGCCGGTTGCGAGATCGTAGAATCCGCCGACGATCCCCACGTCTCCGCTCTCCACGAGCCCCGAGATCACTTCGCTGTCAGCGAGAATGTCTCTGACCGTACGGCGAACGTTCTCCTCGATCGCCGCCTGGACCACCGCGTCGGTCTCCGGATCCGCCGCCGCCTGAATCTCGCGGACCGTTTCGAGGACCTCGTCGAGATTCTCGCGCAGCATCGCGGTCAGGTTGCCGAGCTCGACTCCCGCCACTGCGCCCTTGATCGCGCCGCACTGCGTGTGGCCGAGGACCACGATCAGGGGCGTGCCGGCCGCCGCCGTTGCGAACTCGAGACTTCCGAGCATGTCCCGGTTCTCGAAGTTGCCCGCGATGCGGCCTACGAAGAGATCACCGATCCCCTGATCGAAGATGATCTCGGGCGGCACGCGCGAGTCGAGACAGCTCAGCACGGCGGCCTTGGGATACTGGCCCGAAGCCGTCGCTTCGGCCTGCGCCACGTAATCCCGGCTCGTCAGGCGTCCCTCCACGAATCGGAGGTTGCCCGCCTTCAGCTCCGCAAAGACCTCGTCCGGCGTCAACGCCGCCTGCGCCGCCTCCGTCATCACCTCGCTGACGAGCGTCGGCGCTTCCGGTGCGGCCGTCGTCGACTCGACCTCCGTCTCCGCGGGCGCGCAGGCTGCCGCGCCAATCCCCAGTCCGGCCAGCAGGATCCAGCTATACCTTCGCATCGGTCTTTCTCCTATCCCTGTGTCAACTAGAACGCCGGCTCTCGTGAACCGCGCGAAGCATAAGATATTCTTCTGTGTCAGCGCGAACAACGGGCCGAATCTTTGGTTTATCATAGGATCTGCTTATGCTTCGACCACCCATGAGGGGATTGCGTTGCCGAAGAGAGGAAGGAATTCGTGGTCGGCCAGCGCGGCTCCTTGCCGCGACTGCTTCGAGGAAGCATGATCTCCGCACCGAACAGCCTGCCTCGTGTTTCGATGCGCGTGCATCGGGTGGCTGCTTGTCTCCACGCTGAACGGAATACCCATGCGCTCGACCCATGTCGCCGCCCTCCTGACGATCGTAATGACTGCCTGCGCGCCGGCCGATACCGAAACAGACCGCGAAGGTGATCGCGGGCGACAATCGGCGGCGCAACCCGCCTCCGCCCTCGATGTGCCTGCCTGGGCCGAAGATGCGATCTGGTATCAGGTATTCGTGGAGCGCTTTCGGAACGGAGACCCTTCGAACGATCCGACGCTGGCCGACATCGAGGGCTCCTGGCCGCATGTGCAACCCGAGGGCTGGGAACCGACACCGTGGACGTGGGACTGGTACCGCCAGGAGCCGTGGGCCGAGGCCACGGGCGAGGACATCTTCTTCACCCTGCAGCTTCGCCGGTACGGCGGAGACCTGCAGGGGATCATCGACCGACTCGACTATCTGCAGGAACTGGGTGTGACGGCGCTGTTCCTCAACCCCGTCAACGACGCGCCCTCGCTGCACAAGTACGATGCCCGAAACTACCGGCACATCGACCGGAACTTCGGTCCCGACCCGGAGGGGGACGCGGCCCTGCTGGCCACCGAGGATCCGACCGATCCCTCCACGTGGAGCTGGACCTCCGCGGACCGGCTGTTTCTCGACCTCGTCGAGGAAGTCCACCGCCGGGACATGCGAATCATCATCGACTACTCCTGGAACCACACGGGAGTCACGTTCTGGGCCTGGAGGGACGTGCTCGAGAATCAGGCCGAGTCTCCGTATGCGGGTTGGTACGAGATCGAGGGATTCGACGACCCGATGACCGCCGACATCGATGAGTTCGCCTACTCCGGCTGGGCGGGTGTGCCCGAGCTGCCGGAATGGAAGAAGGTCGGCCGGCCGGAAGGGGTGCGCAGCGGCGCCGTGCCCGGCACGCTCGTGCCGGAGGTCCGAGAGCTGGCGTTCGCCGTCACTCGCCGGTGGCTGGATCCGAATGGAGACGGCGACCCCTCGGACGGTGTGGACGGCTTCCGGCTCGACGTCGCCGAGATCGTTCCGCTCGACTTCTGGCGCGAGTACCGCCGCGTGGTCCGGGACGTCAATCCCGAGGCGTACCTGGTCGGCGAAGTGTGGTGGGAGGAGTGGCCGGAGACGATGTTCGACCCTGCGCCCTGGCTGCAGGGCGACGTGTTCGACGCCGTCATGAACTACCGCTGGTACGAGCCCACCCGGCGCTTCTTCGCCATGGCGCCGCCTTTGTTGGCCGCAAGCGAGTACGTGGCGGCGCTCGACTCGATCGAGCGGGGAATCGCCGAGCCGCACCTGCGCGCGATGATGAACCTGACGGGAAGTCACGACTCCCCCCGTTTCGCCACCTCGACGTACAACCGGGGTCGCTACAAGCATCGGGTGAACCCGCGGGAGAACCCGAGGTACCGGATCGACCGACCCGACAGGCGGACGCGTGAGATCCAGGAGATGATCCTGGTCCAGCAGTTCACCTGGCGTGGTGCACCGCACATCTGGTATGGCGACGAGGTGGGCATGTGGGGCGCCGACGACCCGGATCCACGGAAGCCCATGGTCTGGGATGACCTCGCCTACGAGGACGAGACCGTGCATCCGCTGGGACTGCCCCGCGATCCGGACCCGGTCCGGCCGGACATGTCTCTGTTCCGCACTTACCAGGAGCTCATCCGGCTCCGGCAGAGGCACCTGCCGCTGTTCGTGGAGGGGGATCTCACCTGGCTCGAGGTGAACGACGGAAACCGTCTCCTGGCCTACCGCAGGGCACTCGGCGACGAGCAGGCGATCGTGGCATTCAACGCCTCGGAGGATCCCCAGGCGCTCGCCCTTCCGGCCGGCGGAACGGGATGGAAGGAAGTCTTCGCGTCGGACGATCGGATCGAGTGGCGCATCGAGGCTGACACGCTTCGGACGGTGCTGAGCCCGCTGTCGGCCCGCATCTGGTTACGGGAATAGCCCGTTCGCTCAGGGCCTCGCCGGCCCCTGTCCCGCCCCGCTGAGCTCGATCGCCGCTGCGATCTCGACCAGGTCCGTCTCCGTCAGCTGGAGGCCCGCCGCGCCAATCCACCCGTCCACCTGCTCCGCCGAGCGTGCCCCCACGATCGCCCCGGTGACCCCCGGCCAGGTGAGCGTCCACGCGACGGCGACGTCCGCGATGGTCGAGTCGTGCCGGGTCGCGACCGGCTGAAGCGAATCTCGCAGCGACAGAACGCGGCCCAGTTCCGGCGCCTGGAATCGCGCCGAACGGCGTCGCCAGTCCCCTTCCGCCAGGCGCTCGACCCGCTCCGCGGAGAAGCCGTCGGTCAGCAAACCCGAAGCCATCGGGCTGTAGACGATCACGCCCGTGTCGTGCTCGGCAGCCCAGGCGATCTCGGCCGGCCCCGTGTCCCGCCGCAGCAGGGAGAACTCCGGCTGGAGAGAGTCCACATGCCGCATCGCCTCGCAGCGCTCCAGCAACGTGACGTCGTAGTTGGAGACGCCGATCGTTCGCGCCTTCCCCTCTTCCACGAGACGCACCATGGTGCCCCAGGATTCCTCGACCGGCGTACCCTCGAGGTCCGGCCAGTGGATCTGGTAGAGGTCGATCGTCTCGACTCCAAGCCGGCGCAGCGACGCCTCGCACTCCCTTCGGATGGACTCCGGCCGCAGCGTGCGCGTCTCCGCCGCCATGGGATCACGGGGATTCCACACGACACCGCACTTCGTGAATACGAGCGGGCGCTCGCTCGCCGGCAGCTCCCTGAGAAACCGCCCGACGACCTGTTCCGAATGCCCATGTCCGTAGACGGCCGCGGTGTCGATCCAGTTGATGCCGAGGTCCACGGCGCGGTGCATCGCGGCCAGGGAATGCGCGTCGTCCTGCGGACCCCAGCCGAAGGCCCAGCCGCCGCCTCCGATCGCCCAGGCGCCGAGTCCGACCCGCGTGATCTCGAGCTCGGTGCTTCCGAGTGTGCGCGTGGGTAACGTCATATCCTTCGTCCCCTCAGTGCCGGATGTTGTAGCCGAGAGCGATTCCGCCGTCGCCCGAGATTCCCACCGTCGGCGGCTTCCAGCCCCACAGGCGCCAGTGCCCGTTCACGAGCTTTGCGGCCGTGATGCCGTAGATGGCTCCCAGCGCCACGTCACTCAGCCAATGCTTGTTCGAGTAGACGCGGGACCAGGCGTTCAGGGTCGCTCCCGTGTAGAGAAGCACCGTCACGACGGGCTTGTCGACCGCATCGGCGACGGTCGTGGCGAGGCTGAACGACACCGCGGCCGCGCCCGAGGGAAAGGAGGATCCGGACCCGCCCTCGAACCAGTTGAACGAGAACGCATCGCCGGGTGTCACATTGGGACGGTCGCGCCCGAATGCCCATTTCGTGGCGATCATCATTCCCGAGGCGAGACCGTAGGCGGTGAGGATCTGAACACCGGTCTCGGCGAGCTTCGCATCGCGCAGGACCAGCCCCAGCGACATCGCGCCGATGCTGGCGACGCCCACGACTTCCGGCTGGTGGAACTCCTCGAAGATGTCTGCCAGATCGTCCTTGAACTCCGATTGATGGTCCTGCACGAATTCCTGCACCGGCTCGTCCACCAGCATCACGGCGCCGACCGCGGCGCCGGCCGCGAGCGGGTGCCACCACTGGAGATTCATGAACCCGGCTTCCTGGCGGACCGAGTCCTGCTCCAGTGCCCCGGGAGCCATCTGCTGTCCGGTGGCCGGCTCCGCGAGGCCCGCGACGAGCACCGCCGTCATCAGCACGCTGACGGCGGCGGGACATGCCTGTCCGGCCACGAATCCGAATCGGCGCGGACGCGGCGTCACCCCGCCAGCCCCGCCGGGCTGAACAGGAAATAGAACAGCAACGCCGTGGCGACCACCAGGATCCCACCGAGTTTCGCGAGCCCGGAGGTCTCGAGCGCGATCTCCGTGTTCTGTTCGAATACGATCGGCTCGGCGCGTGGTCGAATGAGCGTGATCGCCGTCATCACGAGCAGGCAGAGCCCCAGACAGACCGCCATCCGGTTGAGGAACTGAAGCTCGGGCACCATCAGCTTCAGCGCTCCGTACGCGACGATGTTGGTGAGCAGTCCGGCCGTTCCGCACACCGCCGGCCCCTTTCGGACGAGGAGCCCGAAGGCGAATACCGCCAGGATGCCGGGCGAGATGAACCCCTGTCCTTCCTGGATGATCGTGAAGATGCTGTTGCTGATCGCCGGGTCGCCCAGCTGCGGGGCCAGGAAGATCGCCACGAGGCCAAAGGCGATGACGGCGAACCGGCCCACCTTCACGGTCGTTTCCTGCGCGGCATCGGGCCGGATGAACTTCTTGAACACGTCGATCGAGAAGATCGTGGAGGCGGCGTTGAGCATCGCGGCCAGCGAGCTCACCACGGCTCCGAGCAGCGCCGCCAGAACGAAGCCCACGATTCCCACCCCCTGCGGCAGCACGTGGCCGAGCAGCTGCGCCAGCGCCGTGTCGTACTTGTAGGCGATCATCTTCTCCGGGGTCGTCTTGGCACCCGCTGCGGCCGCCGCCGCACGAACACCGGCGTTGAACGCCTCGACCTCCTCGGCCAGACCCGGGTTCACGGCCGCCCAGGACTGATCTTCGGTGACGAACACGGTGTGATCCGCCGCCCGGGCCGCGGCCAGCGCATCGCGCGTGATCGGAAGCACCCACGGGTTCGTCGACTGGACGGCCGCCTTCGACGCGTCGTCCGGCAACACGGCCAGCAGGTAGCGTCCGTCCGGCCAGGCGGAGATCTCGGCAGCGGTCGGTGATTCGAGCGTTTCGACGAACCGCGTATCGGGATTCGCGTCGAGGTAGAGCGCCATGCTGCCCGCCGTATCTCCACGCGCCTCGAGCCGCATGTCCTTCGAGTACAGGTTGAAGGCGATGATCCCGGGGACGACGATCAGGAACGGGATCAGCAGTTTCATGAACGCGGCGAACACGATCCCCTTCTGGCCCTCGGCCAGAGATGCCGAGCCCAGCGTGCGCTGCGTGATGTACTGGTTCAGGCCCCAGTAATAGAAATTCGGAATCCACAGGCCCAGCATCAGCGCCGTCCACGGCAGGATCGTGTCCGTGGCCGGAAGGAACATGTTCATCCGCGGCTTGTTCAGGTCCCAGAAGCGCTCGATCGCTCCCGCGTCCGGGGCGAGCGCCTGGATGCTGACCGCGCCGGTCTCCACGCTGACCACCGACGCCGCCTCGGTCGCCATTCCGAGCTTCTGGAAGGCGAACCAGATGATCACGGCGCCCCCCAGGATCAAGGCGCTGCCCTGGATCAGGTCCGCCCACACCGCCGCCTTCAGGCCCCCGGCCGTGACATAGGCCATCGCGATCACGCCGATGATCAGCGACCCGGTGGCCAGACTCAGCGAGTAACCGGCCTTCCCGGCGAGCGTGCTGATGACGAGTGCGCCCGAGTAGGTGACCGAGCCGAGCAGCAGCAGGTAGATCAGGATCGTGGCCACCGCCATGATGGTGCGCGCGGTTCCGTCGTACCGGACCTCGAGGAACTGCGGCATCGTGTAGATGCCGGTCCGCAGGAAGTAGGGAAGAAAGGCGAACGCGACGATCACCAGAGTGATCGCGGCCATCCACTCGTAGCTCGCGATCGCGAGGCCCACGTGACTCGCGGCGTTTCCGCTCATCCCGACGAACTGCTCGGTCGAGATGTTCGACGCGATCAGCGAGAACCCGATCAGCCACCATTTCAGGTCGCGTCCCGCGAGGAAGTAGTCCTCGCTCCCCTTTTCACTCCGGCTCTGATACAACCCGACGCCGACGACCGTCACCACGAAGGCGACGAAGATCAGGATGTCCCAGGTCGAAATCTGAAAGCTCTCAGGGTTCATTACGCCTCTCGAGGCTCGGGGTCAGGTGGCCGGTCGGATGCGGATCGCCTGGCCGCCACCCGGCGCCAATTCCACCGTCAACGTCGTCCTGGAGTCTACCTCGCGTGAGGAGATCTCGATCGGAAGGGGATCGTGGAGCCAGTGCGCGTCTTCTCCGTCCGCGTAAATTTCGGCCACGAAACTCTCCCCGTCGGGCAGGAAGGACAACGGAACCTCGAGGCTCCGGGCGTTCTCGTCCGTGATCGCTCCGATGTACCAGTCCGGCCCGTCCCGATCCTTCCGAAGCACCACCACGAAGTCTCCGATCCGTCCGCCGATCGTCGCCGAGACCTCCCAGTCGACCGGTACGTCCCGGATGAACTGGAAGGCCGGCTGCCCGGTGTAGTTCTCCGGCAGGTCGGCGGCCATGTGCAGCGGCGAATAGAGAACCACGTAGAGCGCCAGCTGCTTGGCCAGGGTGGTCCGCACCCGCGCCGACTCGGTCTGGCGGGGCCCACCGGGCGACGACGCCAGGAGGATGTCGAACACCCCGGGCGTATAGTCCATCGGTCCGGAGATCATGCGGGTGAAATAGAGGATCGTCTCGTGCTCCGGCGGGTTGCCGCCGTCGCCCGCCCAGGCGTTGTACTCCATCCCCCGGGCACCCTCGCGAGTCATCATGTTCGGCCAGGTCCGGCGCTCGCCCGTGTCCTTGATCGGCTCGTGCACGTTGAGCATGATCCCGTGCCGCGCCGCGAGCTCGATCACCCGCCTCCAGTGCCGGACCATGTACTGCCCGTGGTGCGCATGTCCGTCCGCGGTCTCGTCACCCACGTAGCCGGTCTTCAGTGCCCGGATCCCGAGCCGCTGGTAGAGTGCGAACGCATCCTCGATCTGCCGCTCGTAATTCTCCACCCCCATCGAGGTCTCGTTGTGGCCGATCAGGGTCACCCCGCGCTCCTTCGCATGGGCGGCGAGAGCTTCGAGATCGTAGTCCGGGTAGGGCTCGGTGAACGAGAACAGGTCCGCGTTCTCCATCCAGTTCCCATCCCACCCGAGGTTCCAGCCCTCGACCAGCACCCCGCCGAAGCCGTTGTCGGCCGCGAAGTCGATGTAGCGCCGGGTGTTCCCCGTCGTGGCGCCGTGTTCCGGTCCCGAGCCCCACGTCTCCAGGTTGATGTGCAGGCTCCACCAGATGCCGATGTACTTCATCGGGTCGATCCAGCTCACGTCCTCGATCGCGCTCGGTGGATTCAGGTTCAGGCCCAGCAGCGACGGCTGGAGGTCCTCCGCGCTCTCGGCGACCTGGATCGTGCGCCAGGGCGTCACGAAGGGTGTCCGGCCCCGGACCTTCACCCCGTCGGCCCAGGCGGGCAGGGTCACGGAGAGCCGGCGCCCCATCGAGGCGGTGAGATTCATGCCCGCGTAGTCCACGAGGTTCGCCTCGTGGATCACCAGGTGCAGCCCCTCGAGGGTGACCAGGGTGAGCGGTGTGTGCACCTCCGGCAGCGTGCTCAGCGGAGAATGGCGATACAGGAGCTCGTAGCGGTGCGTGGGATCGTTGGCGGGAATCCACCAGGCCTTCGGGTCCTCGGCGAACTGGAACTCGGTCAGCTCGTCCATGATCTCGAACTCACCGAGATTCGGCTGCTCTGGCAGCTCGTAGCGGAACGCGATTCCATCGTCGAACGCCCGGAACACGACCTCGAAGCCCCGCCGAAGGCCGTCCGTCTCCTCGACCGCAACCCGGAGCTCGTCGTGGTGGTCGCGCACGTACCGTACTTCGCCCCACGGCTGCTCCCACGCTTCATCCACCGACTGGCGGCTCACGTTGGAGATCCGGACTCCCGTGCCGAGAGGAGGCGCTTCACGGAACGCGAAGCCAAGTCCGGAGGGAAGAATCAGTTTTCGATTCTCTCTCTCGAAGGAGTAGACGAGCTTCCCGTCTTCGACTTCGACCGTCACCACGTTCTTTCCGTCGGGAGAGGCGAGCCGATGCGATTCCTGGCCCCAGCCGCAGCCGACGCTCGCGAACAGCGCCACGCCCACGGAGGTGGCGACCCATCGAGCGCTGGTTCGAGGGAGGCATCTCTGCACATTCGTCATACCCGTCTGCCTTTCGACCTCGATCCTCAGGTTCGCACCCATATCAGGAACGATCCGCCCGGCGCGGTGATCCGGTGTGCTCCTCCGGAGAGCGGGCCGACTCCGCCGTCCACGCCCTCGAGGTCGATCCGGGAACCGTCGCTGACCTGGCGCCACGCTCCGGCGGGAATCTCGAACTCGAAGTCGCCCGGCTCGGATCCGCTGTTCGCCAGCACGAGCACGCGCTCTCCTGCCACGTAGCCCAGCAGCCGACCGTCTTCCGGCGTAATCCAGCGGTAGTGTCCGTCCGGCACCTCGGCGATCCGGAAGACGCTGCCGTGCTCCGACAGGCGGAGCGCGATCAGCCCCCTCCACCAGTCCCGCATCTGGAGCGGATCCGAGCCGGGAGCCAGGCGGTCCCAGAGGAAGCGGTTGGGTGCCCGGAGATTGTAGGTGTCGTCGCGTCCCTTGAACTGAATCGGCCCGCCCGCGACCTCGACCTCGAATTCCGCGTGCGGGGCGAGGCCCTTGGAGCGAAGCATCTCGGTGCCCCCGTTGATCACGACCGGCCCCGCCGATGTGAGCAGGAGCCCGGCGGCGATCCGCACCGCCGCCAGGTCGACACCGAGCAACCCGTTGTAATCGTCGTTCGTCGCGTAACGGTCGGCGAGCGCCCAGTTGTCGTGGATGTCGAGGTACGAGATTCCGTTCGTGCTGAGCGGCTCCTCGGCATAGGCGTTCTCCAGCGCCTGCATCGCGCCGTCGCGGGAATACCCGTTGCCCCCGGCCCAGCCGCGGTCGGCGACGTCGAACGGACTGCCCTTGAAGGCGTTCCTCGCATCGTCCTGGAAGAAGGTGATCGGCGCGTCGGCCTTGTACCACGACCACTCGGGGTTCGCCCGCACATGAGGGTCGGTCGGCGCGATCCACGGCTCCCCGTAGATGATCAGATCGTCGGGCAGCGTCTCGCGCACGGCGATCAGGGTCTGCTTGTCGATCTGTCCCGCCAGGTCGATCCGGAATCCATCCACTCCCAGCGCATCGACCCAGTGCTGGAGCTGGTCGAGAATCCAGCGCCGGACCATCGGACGATTCTCCGACTTGATTTCGTTGCCGAACGGGCCGATGTGGGCGAGCTCCTCGTCGGTGCGGAAGTAGTAGGGCAGATCGAGGGCGTTGAAATTCAGCAGCAAGTGCCGGCCATCCATGTTCTCGCCGGTATGATTCGGCACGACATCGATGATCACCGAGATGCCCCGCTCGTGAAACGCCTGCACCAGCTGACGGAACTGGTCGCGCTCTGCGCCGGGTCCGGCGTTCCGGGATCGGAATCGGCTCTCCACCGCGAACGCGTGAGTGGTCCGGTATCCCCACTGGTAGTTCTCCCGGTCGATCGCCATCCGCTGCGCGAACGGATCATCGGCGAACACCGCCTGCCATTCGTCGTCCGGGTAGTGGAGATACTCCTGCACGGGCATCAGGTGAACGACGTTGACCCCGAGATCCACGAGGTAGTCGAAGCCGATCGGCTCGCCGTGCGCATTCCGGAGACCGCTGCGCACGAAACCCGGCAGCGTCCCCGATTCCGAGTCCGGCAGTGGCAGCAGGTCGGTGAAGTCCTGTACGTGAACCTCGTAGGCGACCACGTCCTCCATCGCCGGCCGCCCGCCCTCGACCGGGGTTGGCGGCGGGCCGTCGCGCCAGACCATCGACCGTCCGAGTGCATCGTCGTTGACGAGTGCGTAGGGGTCCGAGATGTGAACCGGATGCGTCTCGTAAAACCAGTTCCCCGGGTCGGCGGGGCCGTGAACGGTGAAGTCGTACCAGGTGCCGTGAAGATCGCCCGGTACCGCGGCTTCCCAGACCCCATCCACGTCCCGCGTCATCTCGATGGTGCGAAGCGCCTCTTCTGCTTCGTCGTCGCGACCCTCGTACAGGTAGAGCCGCACCACCTCGGCACGGGGCGAGAAGATTCGGAAGCTCGTCTCGCGGCCATCCTCGGCGATTACCGCGCCGAGCGGCTTCGAGGAGTACATGGTCCGAAACAGAGGGTCGCGTCGGACGAGAGTTCTAAGGCCGAGCGATGGAATCTCGAGGTAGTGAACCCTGAGGGGATCGAGCTCGTGCGCCGGAACGACGACCGCCTCCGTTGCCGCTTCGTGTCGCAGCTCGGCAATCGCGATCTCGCGCCCGCCGCCGTCTCTCAGCCGGTAGCCGGCGACCTCGCCGGGAGGCGAAACGCCCTCGAGCGCAAATCGGACCTCGTCGGGACCGTGAATGCCGGCCCGGAATCGAATCTCCAGTTCATCCTCCTGTGCGTGAGCCGCCGGGGCAGCGAGGAGTGCGAGCACCCACGGTGCCGCGAGAGCGATCGAAACGCGAGTGGCGCTCACGGTCCGTCCTTTCCGGACGGACTCAGCAACACGATCCCGGAGTCGGTCACGAGCGTGACCGCGCCTTCCGACACGATCGCACGATCGCCGGAGTAGCTGTCTTCGAGCTCGGTGCCGTCCGGGAATACGCCGAACACCGGAACCGTGACCGGACCCGGTTCGAGACTCGCGGCGACCAGGACCCGATCTTCGGAGCCGTTCCGCTTCAGCGTCCGGCTGAAGATCCAGGGGCTCGAGCTGAGTCGAACGTGCTCACCCGCGCCCACGGCCGGGTGGTCGGCGCGGAACCGGGCGAGCGTTCGCCAGTGCTCGAGAATCGCTTCCGTGTCCCCGCCGCGGCCGAGAGCCTCCCAGTTCATGAACGAGCGCAGGTTCGCGTCACCCGCCGCCCCCTCGACGCTCAGCGGTCGGTTCAATTCGTCGCCGTAGTAGATCTGCGCGCCGCCCGGTGCGAGCAACAACCGGACGGCGGCCTCGAACGGCGCCTCCCGGTCCGGGTCCCACGGCTCGCTGTCATCGTGAGAGCTGACGTAGCTGAGGATCGAGACCCCATCCAGCGCACCCCCCGTGAGCAGCGCCGAGTACCGGCCGAACAACTGGTCGGTGCTCCTGCCGTCCCGGACCTTGAGCCCGAAGTTGATCAGTCCGTCGTAACCGTGGTCGAAATAGTCGACCGTTCGGTCCCCGAAGTCGAATTCGCGGCCGCCCTCGGCGTTGTAACCGTAGACTTCTCCGAACATGTGAAATGGGAGCTCGTCGATCACGGCTTGCGGGTTCGCCCGTTTCCAGTCCGCGAATGCGACCTCCCCTTCCCGCTTGAGGTCGATCGCGGCCTGCTCGTCGAAATTCCGCGCCGTATCGACCCGGTACCCGTCGAACCCGAGCTCGCGGACCCAGTCGGACAGCCACTTGATCAGGTAGTAGCGGGGCGCGCGGGGATACCCGGTACGATCGAAGAAGGCCTCGAGCTCGGCCATTTCCCGTTCGAGCCTCCCCTCCCGCTCCCACTTCGCCAGCAGCTCCGGCGGCAGGTCCACCGGATCGTCCCGCTCGGTCCGGATGTCGGGCAGGTTGTCCACCAGCGTGCAGGGCACCGTCCGCTCGTAGCTGTCGTAGGTGCAGCGGGGCCCGGTGCGCACCCAGTCGTCCGGCCACTGGGGATCGATCCCGGTGACCGGCCCGGTATGGTTGATGATCGCGTCCAGGATCACGCGGATCCCCCTCGCGTGAGCGGCATCGACGAGCGCCTGCAGGTCGTCGACCGTCCCGAGAGCCGGCTCGACCGCCGTCCAGTCCCTCGTCCAGTAGCCGTGGAAGGCGTAGGTCTTCCCGGTTCCCTCGTCCACGCTCCCGTGAATCTGCTCCAGGAACGGGGTCATCCAGATCGCGCTCACGCCGAGTGAATCGAACCAGCCTTCCTCGAGCTTCGCCAGGACGCCTTTCAGGTCTCCCCCCATGTAGCTCCGCAGCACCGCGCCATCCTGCTGCCGACCGAGCGCGAGGTCGTTGGAGGGATCGCCGTTCGCGAACCGGTCGATGAGGAGGAAGTAGACGGTCGCACTGTTCCAGTAGGCCGCGGGATCGGATGCCAGGGACTCGACTCCCAGGGCGGGAGGCATTCCCGGGGCACCGGACTTCGAACTGCAGCCCGACAGCGCCAGGCACGCGGCTGCTACCGAGACGAAGGCACGGGAGATACGCTTCATTCCTGGCTTCACTGTCTCCATGATTCCGGTCCGGATTCCGTTCAGGTCGAGATCGCGGCCGCCACGTCGTCCACGTCGTTCACCCGGAAGGTGAGCAGCGCGGCGAGGACGAACGAGATGCCTCCGATCAGCAGCGCGTAGATCGCCTCTCCGCCGAAGAATCGACCGACGATGAAGCCGAGAATGGCGGCGGCGACGATCTGTGGAATGACGATGAAGAAATTGAAGATGCCCATGTAGTAGCCGAGCTTCGAGGGCGGCAGCGAGCCGGTGAGAATCGCATAGGGCATCGAGAGAATGCTCGCCCATGCGATGCCGATCCCCACCATCGAACCGAGCAGCATTCGGGGATTCCCGATCGCGAACACCGACAGGAGGCCCGCCGCGCCGCACAACAGGCAGACGACGTGCGCGATCTTGCGGCTCGTCCGCTTCGCGAGAACCGGAATCGCGAACGCGACCAGCGCCGCCACGCCGTTGTAGGCGGCAAAGGCCACGCCCACCCAGTTCGCTCCCTCGTTGTACAGCGCGGACGTCGGATCCGTGGTGCCGTAGATGTGACTGGTCACCGCGGCCGTCGTGTAGATCCACATCGCGAACAGGGCGAACCAGGAAAAGAACTGCACCCACGCCAGCTGCTTCATGGTGGGCGGCATGTCCTGGAAGTCGTTCATGATCGTCACGAATCCGCTGTCGTGACGACCACCGGCCTGCATCCATCCCGAGAGCACGAGGAGCAGGCCCACGAACGCCATCCCCGCCGAGAGGATCATCACCTGGTGGAGATCCGCCCGCGAAAGCCAGGCGGAGGCCAGGGCGCCGAGAATGAACAGGCCCGCGCCCAGCCGCATCTGGCGGGCGCCGTTGGCCCTGAATTCCGGCTCCGATCTCGCGGCCCCGGCGAATTCCTCGCGCTCCTGGTTCTCCTCGAACGCGGCCATCTCCTCGGGCGAGTACTCGTGCGAGCGCAGAACCGTCCACAGGACGGCGAGAAAGAACACGGCCGCCCCGAGATAGAACGACCAGCGAACCGAGTCGGGAATCACCCCGGCCGGCGCCTCGTTGCTGACCCCGAACCAGCCGGTCAGGATCCAGGGGAGCATCGAAGCCACGACGGCGCCGGTTCCGATGAAGAAACTCTGCATCGCGAATCCCGTCGTCCGTTGCTCGGACGGCAGGTTGTCGCCGACGAAGGCCCGGAACGGCTCCATCGAGATGTTGATCGACGCGTCCATGATCCAGAGCATGCCCGCCGCGACCCAGAGCGTCGGGGAGTTGGGCATCGCAATGAGAGCGAGCGAAGCCAGGATGGCGCCGACGAGAAAGTACGGACGCCGCCGGCCGAGCCGGTTCCAGGTCCGGTCGCTGAAGTAACCGACGACGGGCTGGACCAGGAGCCCGGTGACCGGGGCCGCGATCCAGAGGATCGGGATGTCCTCGACCGCCGCGCCCAGTGTCTCGAAGATCCGGCTGACGTTCGCGTTCTGCAGGGCGAAGCCGAACTGAATTCCGAGAAACCCGAAGCTCATGTTCCAGATCTCCCAGAACGAGAGGCGCGGCTTCGGCGTCAGCGGCCCGGGTCCGTTCTCGGATCTCGATTCCATGCTTGTCTCAGTCCTGATCGGTGAGATTCGCGTGCGGCTCGTCGTCCGGCCCGCGGCTGTCGCGGAGGCGGCGGACGATTCGCTCGACTTCTGAATCGGCAAACATCTCATCGAGCAGCATCCGCATCGGGCGCTGCCAGTTGGGACGTACCGAGGAAGGCGTGCCCGGCAGGTTGACGCCGATCTTCTCGAGCCACAGGTCCTCGATCCAGGGCACGACGAGCGGACTGTCGGACTCGCCGAGCCACACGAGCAGGCGCTCGAGGAACTCCCGATGGTCCGCGACCGGGCAGTCCAGGTGCCCGGCCAGCCGCTCCGCGGCTCGGTGCCGATCCGCTCGGACCTCGGCCTCCTCCTCCGGGGCGAGCAGGCCGAACCGAATCCTCTCCCCGATGTCCTCGCCCTCGATCCAACCTGAGAACGGCGGAGTGTCGTGCGTCCCGACCATCGCCATCTCGGAACGGGCGGGCGACGAGACTTCGCCCTCGCCGGCCGCTTCGAACTGCGCGAGGTACATGCCCCAGATCCCGTGCCGGGGCAACGCCTCGTCGATCTCGGGCGGCACGGTCCCGAGGTTTTCGCCGGCGACCTCGCAGTGGTTGCGGTGTGACTCGAGGCAGAGGACCGCGAACAACTCGTCCGCGGGGTACGAGACGTACGTCCCTTCGTGCTTCCCCATGCCGTGCGGAATCCAGTAGAGACGCGTCCACGCCATCACGTGGTCCACCCGCAGCACTCCGGCCAGCGCCATCTGGTGAGCGATCGAGGCAGCCAGGTACCGGTGACCTTCCCGGCGCGAGATCTCCGGGTGAACCGGGAGAAAGCCCCAGTCCTGCCCGCTCGGGAACCCCCCGTCGGGCGGAGCACCCACCGACATGCCCTCCGCGAACAGCGCCTGTCGTGACCAGGTGTCGTACCCGTCCGGGTGCACGCCGACCGCCAGGTCGAGACCCAGGCGGAATCCATCGCTCTCCAGCCGCGCCCGCAATTCGCCGAGCTGCTGGCGGACCAGGAGCTGGGCGAGAAGGTGGAAGCGCTCCTCCTCCGGGTCCACCTCGGAGGGAGACAGCTGGCCTTTCCGCGCCTCGGCCGGCCACTCGCGCCAGTTCCGTCCGAGCGTCGCCTGCGCGCCGCGGAACCGGGCGTACCGGGCGAGCTCCCGGTCCGGGCTCGGCAGCCCGTCCCGCGTGCGGCCCGAAAGCGCCGCCCGGACCTCGCCATCGGCAACCGTCACATCGAGCAGGTCGGACGCCGCGACAGGCACGTGATCCTGCCCGAGCTCGAGAATCAGCTCCGACCAGAACAGGCGGCTGACAGGTGAGTAGGGGCTCGGCTCGGCGGGCTCCCGGTTGAAGGTCGGTAGTAGCGGCAGGACCATCACCAGGTCCCCGCCGTGGTGACCGACCCAGCGACAGGTGGATTCGAGGTCGCGCAGGTCTCCGACGGAGCGGCTTCGGGACGAGCGGAGTGCCGCGAGTTCCGCCGCGAAGCCCCAGCTCCGGTGTGATCCGGGACGCCGCCACGAACGGACCGGAGATGAGATCACCACACATCGCTCGTGAACGCCGGAGTGTTCGATCACCAGCGCGTGATAGCCGGGCGGCAAGGACGGTACCGCCCCCAGGCGGTTTCCGTCCTGTGCCATGGGCACTACGCCCCCGGCCTCGAGGACCACTTCGGCGCGCGTCACCTTCCGGTCGGCGAGCTCGACGTGCGGCAGAATACCGTCCCAGGCCACCAGAACGGGCGGAAGCAGACCCCGCTCGGCGGAATCCAGCACCCTGAGTGCCTCCGGGGCGTCGGCAGGGCTTTCCACCTCGGCGCCCAGCGCCGCGCACACGCGAACCAGGGTCTCGGGCTCGACGGTGACCGGCCGGTACAATCCGTCTACGTATTCGGTGTACACGCCCATCCGATCGGCGAGGGCGGCGAGCGCTGTCAGTTCATCCATGCGTGTCGAATCGATTCCCGTGTGGAACGGTCGGTACCGGCCGCGAAGATACCCGGCGCAGGCGGCGTGGCGCGACCGTCACCTGCATCGGCCTCGATGTGCATCAGCCCGGCCGCCGTCGGGCGACCGGGCTGATGGGTTGAGAATCCGTCAGGCAGTCTCCGGCACCGCCCGGAATCAGTAACCCGGATTCTGCGTCAGATTCGGGTTCGCCAGGATCTCCGACGCGGGAATCGGATACAGGTTCAGGTGATCGGGCGTGGCCTGCCCAGCCTGCACGTTCCCCTTCCACGACCAGAGCCTGTCTCCACCGGTGAACACGTCGAAGCGAATCAAGTCCGTCCGACGGTGGCCTTCCCAGTACAGTTCACGGGCCCGCTCATCGAGGATGAAGTCGAGGGTCAGGTCGCCCTCGGTGATGTTCATCCCCGGACCGCCATAGGCGCGCTCCCGAAGAGCGTTCACGTAGGCCACCGCTTGCGCCGCGCTTCCGCCGGCGCCACGTGCGACCACCTCGGCGTACATCAGGTAGGCATCGGCCAGCCGGAACATCGGATAGTCGGTATCCGGGAAGGTCGGGTGCGACCCCTG
>CBDTXM010000030.1:0-23466 GCA_965364445.1 uncultured bacterium
GCGACCTTCGGGTTATGAGCCCGACGAGCTACCAGACTGCTCCACCCCGCAACGGGACCGACGATCCTACAATCCGCACCGGTTCGTGTCAACCTCGTTTCCGGGACCGGGCCGGCACCCGCCTTGCCCCCGGTTTCGCGCGTCCGCTAACCTCGTTCGATGCACGCCGACGGCAGGCTCCCGAAGGATACCCGACGCGCCCTCGAAGCGATTGTCGGCTCGCACGGTCTGATCGAAGATCCGGGTCGCTTGTTGGCCTACGAAGCCGACGCGCTGACGACCCGGAAAGGTACGCCGCTCGCCGTAGTTCTTCCCGAGTCCCGCGAGGCGCTGGTCGCCGTGGTCCGTGCCCTTCATGCCGCGGGCCTGCCTTTCGTGCCACGGGGCGCAGGAACGGGACTGTCGGGAGGCTCGGTGGCCCACGGGGCGGTTGTAGTCGCCACGACCCGGCTCCGCCGGATTCTCGAGCTGGACCCCGAGAACCGGAGGGCGCTGGTGGAGCCGGGGGTGATCACGGCGGAGATCTCCGCAGCCGCTGCCCCGCACGGGCTTCGTTATCTGCCCGATCCCGCCAGCGCGACCGCCTGCACGATCGGCGGAAACGTCGCGATGAACTCCGGGGGGCCCCACTGTCTCAAGCACGGCGTGACCAGTGACCACATCCTCGGGCTCGAGATCGTGCTGCCCGACGGCGAGACTGCGTGGCTCGGGCGAGGGAACGACGGAGGACTCGATCTCGCGGGACTGTTCATCGGATCCGAGGGTACGGTCGGAATCGTGTCGTCGGTGCTCGTTGGACTCGCGCCCGTAGCCCATGCCACTCGGGCCATGCTGGGTCTGTTCGACGGAATCGGCGACGCGGGTGCCGCAGTCTCGGAGGTCTTCGAACGGGGTCTTGTTCCGGTCGCCCTCGAACTGATCGATCGGGCCACGATCGAGGTGGTCGAGGCCTCGATCTTTGCAGCGGGGCTGCCGAGGGATACGGAAGCCGCCCTGGTGATCGAGTGCGAAGGAGACCCGGAGGACGTGGAGGCGGCCCTGGCGATCGCCGTGGAAGCCTGTCAGGCGAATGGCGCGAAAGAGGTGAGGATCGCGGAGGACGAAGAGGAACGGCTCGCGATCTGGAGGGCCCGGAAGAAGGCATACGGCGCCCTGGGTCGGGCGGCGCCCGACGTCTTCGTCCAGGATGCCGTAGTTCCACGCACCGAGCTCGTTCGAGTTCTCCCGGAGATTCGCCGGATCGCGGACTCGTACGGGCTTCGGCTCGCCAATTTCTTTCATGCCGGGGACGGTAACCTGCACCCGAATCTCCTCTTCGACCGGCGAAACGCGGACGAGGTCGCGAGGGTCGAACAGGCAGGCGAAGAGATCATGCGGCTCTGCGTGGAAGCAGGGGGCACGATCACGGGTGAACACGGGGTGGGCAGCGACAAGGTGCGGCACATGGCGCTCCTGTTCGGCCCCGGCGAGCTCGCGCTGATGGGCGCCCTGCACCGCGCGCTCGACCCGGCCGGCCTCGCCAACCCTGACAAGCTGCTACCGGCCGATCGAAACGGAGAGTCCACCCGGTGAAGCCGAGCGCCATCGTTTCCGGGTCGGAGCAGGAGCTGGCCGAGGCGCTGGCCGACCTGCGGACACACCGCGACGGCGGAGAGGAAGGTGCCGGCCTCGAGGTCATCGTCACGGGCTCCGACCGACCCGATCCCGGTACGCTCCTCCATTCTCTGCCGGGAGAAGGTGAATCAGCAGGCCGCGATCCGGTCGTGCTGACGACCGCCGCCCTCTCCGAGGTCACCGAGTTCCGCCCTCGGGATCTCACGATCGAGGTGGGTGCGGGCATGCGGATGCGGGACCTGCTCCGTCTGCTGCGGGAGCGAAGACTCTGGCTGCCCGTATCGCGCGACGGCCTGGAGCGATCGGTCGGCGGCTGGGTCGCCGCGGCGTCGCCCTCGATCTGGGATGCCGCCTTCGGCCCGGTGCGCCGCCAGCTACTCGGCGGCCGAATGCTGACGACCGCGGGTGAGACCCTGAACTGGGGCCGGCACGTGATGAAGAACGTCGCGGGATACGACATTCCGCGCTTGCTGGCGGGCAGCCGCGGCCGACTCGGAGTCCTGACACGCGTTACCCTCCGGCTGTGGCCGCTGCCGGAGGCCGTCTCCGTCCTTTCGTTTCCGGTGCAGGGTGAATGGAACGTCTCCGAAGCGACAGGTGCCGATGCCCGTGCCTGGCACGTGTCGCAGGACGAGGAAGGTCGCGAGATAGCGGCGTTCGTGGGCAGTGAGGCATCGGTGCGTCGACGCACGGCCGACCTGCTCGGACGCATCGGCAGCGAAGGTCTGCACGTGGGTGAATCGGTCGAGACCGGACTCGCGGCGCTGCCTCCGCGAACTCTCGGCTCGGTCGTCTACCGACTCACGCCCGGGCGCCGCTATCTTGCCTCCACCGTGCGTTCGCTGACCGGCGACATCGATGGCGGTCGGCCGACGCTCTGCGCGTGGCCAACGTCAGGCGCGATGCTCGTCCGGTTCGATTCGGGGAGTGGGATCGAGCGCCTGCAGTCGCTTCAGGATCTCTGCGAGATTCCGTCGCCTGGCAGCGACTCGATGGCCGGCGGTGGAGGTATTCCGGTCGGAGTCGAACGGGGCGGCCCGGCGGATCACATGTGGGCGCAGGAGCGGCGGCAACCGTCGACCCTCGCGATCGAAAGGCGAATCGAGAGAGTGTTCGAGGCATGGCCGCGTTCCTGGCGTGCCGACTATATCTGACGCGATCCGACAGGAAGTGCAATGAAGATCTATACGAAGACCGGAGACGAGGGACGCACGAGCCTGTACGGCGGTGTCCCGGTCTTCAAGGACGACCCGAGGGTCGCGGCATACGGCACGCTCGATGAACTCAACGCGACGCTGGGATTGGCCCTCGCTCTCGACCCTGAAGGCAAGCTGGGGCTGGAACGTCTGCGGGGTGTTCAGGAGGATCTCTTCGTGCTCGGGTCACGGCTCGCGGCCGCCGATCCCGAGCAGATGGAGCGAAGGGGCGTGCTCCCGCAGTTCGACCGGGAGCGGGTCACAGAGCTGGAGGCTTGGATCGACGAGCTCGACACCAGGCTCACGCCCCTGGATTCGTTCATTCTTCCGGGTGGCGGACCGGTCGGGGCTCAGCTGCACGTGGCCCGGACCATCTGCCGCCGCGCAGAGAGAAAGGTCACATCGCTGCTTCCCGAGCGTCCCGAGCTGCTGGACGCTGCGCTGCCCTACATGAACCGTCTTTCGGACCTGCTGTTCACGCTGGCGCGTGCAGCGAGCGCCGCGGAGGGGAGACCCGAAGACCGCTGGCTCCCGATGCGGCAGCGCGAGTCCGCCCCGACCGGCGCCCCCGACTCCGACACGGACGGTTGAGGATGGATCGGCCTCCCGAGCCCGAACTGACCGACGTCGCGGCGGACCCGGACGACTCCGAAGAGAACGCACGGATCGCCAGCGACGTCTCCGACCTGATCACGGCGATGATCAAGGAGCTTCGAGCCCGCCAGACCTACGTGGCGGGGAATCCGTTGATCGAGCGATTTCACCGGGACGTCCGCGAGAGGTTCGCCCGGCTCTGGGAGGAACTCCCGCACCTCGCGTTCAGCGTGGACGAGAGTCGGTTGAAGTGGCGCGACCGGGAGGTGTACACGCATCCCGTGGGTCACGACAACTTCGCCTTCCAGTTCTTCCGCGACGGAATCCGCCAGCTCGCGTTTCTTCCCGGTGGAGAGGACGAGATCGAAGAGTTCATCGGGATTCTTGCTGAGATTCGTCCCGGCAAGTCGACGGACCTCCTGGCCACGCTCTGGCATCGGGACTTCGACTTCATCCGCATGGAGTACGTGGATGTTTCCGAGGAGGAAGCCCTCGAGGTGCCGCCGGGCGCCGACGGCATCGGTGAAGACGAGACGATTCCGGACCTGAGCGAGATCCAGGATGTGCTCTCGGCGGGCCCGATTCCACCCGATGAGGAGGCGGAATTCGCCAGTCTCCTGCTCGGCGAAGCGGACGAGGCGTACCTCCGCCGGGAAATGGATGCGGAGTTCAACCGTCCGCTGATGCGTGACGTCACGCTCGCCCTGCTGGACCAGTTCGAGATGCGCGACGAGGAGCGACGCAGGCAGGTCGTGGACATCGTCCGGGAGCTGCTCCCGCGACTGCTCGACCGGCGCGACTTCTCCACCGTCGCGTTGATCGTCACGGAGCTCCAGCTTCTGGCGAACAAGACGGGCGAGACGGACACCCAGGCCCTCGTGACCTCACTGCTGCGGGACATGAGCGAGGCGATGGCCGAGCTGATCAGCCTGGCGTCGTCGAGCCCCGGACCCGCGCCTGGCGATGACGAACTCACGGCCCTGCTCGGAGCCCTGCAGGCAGAGGCGATCCCGATCCTAGTCCGGGCGGTTCCTTCACTGGAAGGGACGGACCTGCGCGAGCCACTGTCGGATGCACTGGATCGGCTGGTATCGACCCACCCGGATTCGATTCGGGCTCTGCTCGGGGCGGAGGACCCGATGCTGGTCGCCGAGGCGGCCCGCATCGTCGCCCGGCTCAGGATCGGGGACGCCGAGGGACTCCTCACGGACCTCCTTTACCGGCCTGAGACGGTCGTCCGGCTCGGTGCTCTCGAGGCCCTGGCCAGCCTCGAGTCGCCGGCGGGGATTCGGGCGCTGTTCGAAGCGCTCGACGACGCCGATCGCGATATCCGGGTCTCCGCGACCGACGCCATCGAGAGGATCCGCCCGCCCGGCGCCGATGCGGAATTCAGACGTCGCCTGAAGGTCGGTACTCTGTCGAAGCTCGACGACACCGAACAGATGCACTTCCTGAAGGGCTGCGTAGCGGTGTGCGGCGAAACGATCGTGTCGGAGCTGTCGAAGATTCTGAACGGGCGACGCTGGTGGGGCGGTCGCCACGCCGTACCGCTCCGGGCGAGCGCCGCCCGGGCCCTCGGACTCACGGGCTCCGCCGAAGCCAGACGGGCGCTGGAGAGAAGCTCACAGGACCGGGCGCCGGCCGTCGCCAGCGCGGTCCGCGCGGCTCTCCGACAGATCGATGGGACGGAAGGAGCCCCGTCATGAGCGAGCGATCGATGGCCACGAGCAGCCCGGCAATCCTGCTGGCACTGTACAACGCAACCCGTTCGCTGCAGCTGTATCCCCTGGAGAACGAGGTGGTCCGGCGGGCGATCGCCGAGGTCGAGGAGTCGGCGGCGCGAATCTTCGAGAAGGAAGGCGGCATCAGCATCTGGGTGGCCGGCAACTACCTCTTCCTGAACGATCTCCAGGTGAAGCTCGACCTTTCCGACTATGCGGTGCTGTCGGCACTTCGCGAGTCGTTGCGAGCGCACGGAATCGGCCGGATCGACATGCAGCCTCGTGTCACCTCTGACGAATGGGTGGCGTTTCTCTCAGCCCTCAGTGCCGATCCCGTTCCGGGTCAGCCCCCCCTCGAGGCATTCCGCTCCAAGCTGGAACAGGCAGGCGTCCGGCGGCTCCAGGTCGGACCTCCATCACCGCTCTTCGAGGGCCACGAGAACGCCGAGGCCGTCGAAGCCGCGCGCCGCACGTACGCGTACTCGGTGAAGGTCGCCAAGGAGATGATGAGCGGGCTCGTCCTCGGTCGTGCGATCGGAGCCCGGCGCGCCGAGAGGGCCGTCCTGAGAGTCGTCGACCAGGTGCTCCAGGACCGCGCATCGATGCTGGGCATGCTGACGTTGCGCGACTACGACGACCACTCGCTCATCCATGCGGTGAACGTCTCGATTCTCAGCGTGGCGCTCGGGGATCACCTGGGCTTCTCGAAGGGCTACCTGTTCGAGCTCGGATTCGCGGCTCTGTTTCACGACATCGGGAAGGTGCTGATCCCGACCAGCGTTCTGAACAAGGAGGGCTGGCTGAACGAGGAGGAATGGCGCCTCGTGAGTCAGCACCCCGACTTCGGGTTGCTGATGCTGTTCAACGTCGAGGGATTCGAAGAGCCTCCCTATCGTGCCATGCTGGCGGCCTACGAGCACCACATGAAGACGGACCTGTCCGGATATCCCCGGGTGATCCGGCGGCGACGGCAGGGCCTGTTCGCGCGCATCATCGCCCTGACCGAAGCCTATGACGCGGCGATCTCCCGCTACAGCCGGCAGTTCCTGCCCTGCTCGCCCGACGAGGCGATCCGGCAGCTGCGCGAGACGGAGTCCGGCGCCTATGACCGGGTCCTGACGCGCGCCTTCGTCAACATGATGGGGATCTATCCGGTGGCGACCCTGGTGATCCTGGATACCGGCGAGCTCGGTGTCGTCGTCGCGCCGAGCCCGAATCCGAAGGCGATTCACCGGCCGATGGTCCGGATCATCGCAGACGCCGACGGACATCGTCTGGCCGAGGGTCCGATCCGCGATCTGACCGAGCTCGACCCCGACACGGGCAGGCCGCGGCGTACGATCGCCCGTTCCACCGATCCGGAGCGGTACGGCATCAAGGTCTCGGAATACGTGGCCTGAGCGAATGCGTACCGTCTCCCGGACCCCGTTCCTCCTTTCCACCCCCCGGGGTGCCGTGCGGGGCGATATACGCGAGTCAGCCGGTCCAGGCGGTGCGGAATTCAGGATCGCGATCGTCGTCTGCCATGGATTCAAGGGATTCAAGGACTGGGGGTTCTTTCCATCGGTAGGTGACGAGCTCGCCGCTCGGACCGGATCTCCGGTGATCGGATTCAACTTCAGCGGTTCGGGCGTGGGCTCCGACCTCGGCCGATTCTCGCAGCCCGAGGCATTCGCCACGGCGACGTTCAGCGGAGAGGTATCCGACCTGGACGCGATCCTCGATGGACTCCTGGCGGGCCGACTCGGTGACACGCCGGTGCCCGCACCCGTGGCGGTCGGAGTGCTCGCCCATAGCCGCGGCGCCATCGCCGCTTCCGTCGTGGCATCGAGGCGTCCGGAGGTCGGAGCCCTCGTTCTGTGGGGCGGACTCTCGCGTCCGGAGAGATATGCCGAACTGTTCCCCGCGGAGGCCGGTGACGATCACGTCGTGGAGATCCGGAACCAGCGGACCGGAGAGGTTCTTCCGCTGAAACGGGACGTCGTGGAGGACCTCGAGAAGCAGGGAGCCGCGCTGGATCCGCTCGCCGCCCTGCGATCCGGCGGGCCGCCATTGCTCGTGGTTCACGGCGCGAACGATGAGGCCGTGTCACCGACCGACGGGCGGGCGTACGCCGCGGCGGCACCGGTGTCCGAATACGTCGAGATTCCCGGTGCGGGTCACACCTTCGACGTCCGGCACCCCTACGTCGGCGCCACGCCCGCTCTGATCCGGGCGCTCGAGCACACGGCGGGCCACTTTCGACAGCACCTGCGTGCGGAGAACTGAGATGGCTCGCAAAGCGATCGCGGATGGTACGTCCGGTATCCATCGACCGGGTGCACGTTGCTCGCGAATTCCGCGGGCCATCGTGGGCTTCGCCTTGCTCCCAGTGCTCCTCGCGTCATGCCGGATCGAAGTCGAGCCGGAGGAGGACACGAGCCTCGAGCCGACCGTCCTCGCCATACTCGATCGTTCCGCGGAGGCGTGGAACCGCGGGGATCTCGACGCATTCCTCCTGGACTACCAGGACGCACCTGCCACGACCCTGGTGATCTCCGGGGAAGTCCTCTCCGGAATGGACGAGATCCGTGCACACTACGAGCCCTCGTTCGGACCGGGTGCCGACCGCTCCAGCCTGCGCTTCGAGGCGGTACACGTCCGCTCCCTGTCGCCTCTGATCGGGATCGTGACCGCCCGGCGGGTACTGGACGAGGGTGGCGTCACGGCGGACTCGGGGCCGTTCACTCTCGTGATGCGCCGCACGGGCACCGGCTGGAAGATCACCCACCATCACTCGTCGTCGGATCCATTGCCGGCGACAGACTGAACACGGAATGGTGAGCACCCCCGGCGTCGACCCGGTTCGCGCTGCGACATCCGGTCCGCCGGAGGATCGCTGGCTGGAGGATCTTCTGGCGTGCGTGCACTGCGGCTTCTGCCTGCCGGTGTGTCCTACGTACGAAGTGCTGTCGGAAGAAAACGACTCGCCGCGCGGTCGCATCTACCTGATGCGGGCACTGGCCGAGGGCCGCCTCGAAGCCCTGGACGCGCACGACCTGCACGTAGGCAGGTGTCTCGGATGCCGCGCGTGCGAGACCGCCTGCCCGGCGGGCGTCGAGTACGGGTCGCTGCTCGAGCGCGCCCGGGCGAGGGCGCCCGACCGGGGAATTCCGGACCGACTGCTGGAGCTCGGCCTGAAGACCCTGACGTCCCCGCGGACCGGTCGAATCACCTGGAGACTCGGCCGAATTCTGCGAACCGTGGGAGTCGATCGCCTGGCGGCGCGGCTGGCCCCGGGCCGGATCGGTCTCGCCGCTGGAATGCTCTCGGCCACCCGGCCCGCGTTCACCTCGGGGCCGGATTCCGCCGTACCTGGAAGATCGGCGCCGGCGGCGGCCGCTGATGATCCGAAGGCTGCAACGATGTCGACCTACGCCCTGCTCGAAGGATGCGTGATGCAGGGCCTGTATGCGCACGTTCACGACTCCACGCGACGGACGCTCGCACGTCGCGGCCACGAAGAGGTCGGAGCACCGGGGCAGGGCTGCTGCGGTGCGCTGCACGCGCACGCGGGCAGACTGGAGGCGGCGCGGGCGCTCGCGCGAGCCAACATCGAGGCCTTCGAGAGCTCCGGTGCCGAGTTGATCGTCACGGACTCGGCGGGGTGCGGCGCCGCGCTCAAGGAGTATCCGGCGTGGCTGCGCGATGATCCCGAGTTCCGCGACCGTGCCGGTCGGATCGCGGCGCGGGTACGCGACGTTTCCGAACTCCTCGTCACACCGCCACGGGAGGGAGATCGGGTGGCCGTCGCACCCTCTCCGGGGCGGGCTGGCAGGGATCCGTCAGCGGGCGGGAAACGGCTCCGACGAGTCGCGTACGACGCACCGTGCCACCTCATTCACGCACAGGGAATCCGGGACGCGCCGATGCAGGCGCTCGCGGCAGCGGGCTACGAGGTCGAGCCTCTTCCCTCGTGGGAACGATGCTGTGGAGGGGCCGGGCTCTACAACATCCAGCAGCCGGAGCTGTCCGACCAGGTACTCGAACGGAAGCTCCGTGAGATCGCCGAGGGCGAGTACGACCTGGTGGCGACAGGGAATCCGGGCTGTCTGATGTTCCTGGGCTCGGGCCTGGCGAGGGCCGGCGTGCACGCGAGCGTCGCACATCCCGTCGAGCTCGTGGACCTCGCCGAAGGGAACGCCGGGCAGGGTTCAGAGGTATCGCGATCGGACGATGGCAGGCCACCCGACACGAGGGACAGAGGCAGATGACCGACGACAACACGACGCACGAGACGAACGACACGGGCGATCCGGATGCGACGGAAGACCTGGAGACCCTGCAATCCGATGTCCTCGAGGCCCTGCGGAAGGTGATCGACCCCGAGCTGGGCCTGAACATCGTGGATCTCGGTCTCATCTACGAGGTCCGCGTTGACGAAGGCAAAGCGTCTGTGGACATGACCCTGACCAGTCCCGGTTGTCCGGCCGGACCCCAGATCCTCAGCTCGGCCCAGGCCGCGGCCGGCACCGTGGAGGGAATTCACGAGGCTGAGGTCAATCTCGTCTGGAAGCCGTTGTGGACGCAGGACCGGATCGACCCCGCGGTGCGAGCGGTTCTCGGATTCTGAGCGGAGCGCGACCCCCGGCCCACCTGCCGTAACTCGTTGTTTCCCTTTTTGTTGATAGTTCGTTGATATCCGGCCCCATCCTGTCTTTCGGACACTCGGAACGGGTGAAGGAGGGGTCGGCCGCTCCCGGTGGGGCGCAGGGGTGTCGGTTCGGCCCTCCTTCCCTGATCTCGGGCAGAAGTAGTCGCATCATAAAACACTGTCATACAGCACCTTACAGCCGCTTGACGGCCAAATGACGCCTTCGTCGCATCTTCTTGTGTATCGAAGGCGGATTCGGGTCGTCACCTGTGGGGCCGCAAGGGGCGATTCCGGGTCCGTCTTCGTTTTTTGGCCCAGGATGTAACTCCTTCCGACCTGTCCCCCGCCGACCCCAACTCGCGCGATCGGGCACCCATCGCTCGCGTTTCTTCCTCGTGGCGCTATCTTCGGCCGGTGCTGATGCGACTGCTGTTACTGTTCACTCTCGTTCCCCTGACCGAGCTTGCGCTCCTGCTCAAGATGGGCGAATGGCTCGGCGCCTGGCCCACGGTCGGGCTCGTGCTCGGAACGGGCTTCCTGGGCGCGATCCTCGCCCGCCGGGAGGGCGTGCGAGCATGGTCCGCGGTCCACGAACAGCTGGCGCGCGGTCAGGTGCCCGGCCGTGAGCTGCTGGATGCGGTGCTCGTACTTCTGGCCGGGGTCGTGCTGATCACCCCGGGCATCCTGACGGACCTGGCGGGATTCACCCTGATGACCCGCCCGGGAAGAAACTGGGTCGCCGCACGGGTGCGTAAGCGACTCGAGGGGACGGTGGAAGCGACGGTACTCGGCACCAGCGGCGACGAACGATCGAGCTCCGCGGGCTCGAATTCAGGGTCCGAAGCAGCAGGCGGCGGGCGGGTCATCGAGCTCTGAGTCCGGATTCGTCGCGCGGCGAAGTCCGGGCATTCGCACTGGGAAGCTCTCAAAGGGGAAAGAAATGAACAGGGGTGTGAATCCTGAGCTCGGCCTCGCGATTCTGCGCGTCGCGCTCGGCGTGATCTTCATTTCGCACGGAGCTCCGAAGCTGTTCGGGGGAATGGACGCCACGGCCGGGTTCTTCGGCTCGCTCGGCATCCCGCTGCCTTTCGTGGCCGCGTGGGCGGTCGCGCTGCTCGAGTTCGTCGGAGGGATCTTCCTCGTGATCGGTCTGCTGGTGACCCCGATCAGCCTCCTGCTGACCCTGACCATGCTGGCAGGCATCATTCTCGTCCACGCGCCGAACGGGTGGTACGTGATCGGGCCGCAGGCCAACGGCGGAGTGGAATTCAACGTGGCCCTGATCGCCGGCCTCCTGATGCTGGTCTTCGGAGGTCCGGGGCTCGCCTCCATGGACGGTCGCGGAGGGCCTCCGGGCTCGGCCTGATTCAGCCGTCCAGTCGGGAAAGCGCCCATCGAGCGTGTTCCCGGACGAGTTCCGATTCGTCTGCGACGCACCGCTCGAGCAGCGGCGTGGAGGAAGCGTCGCCGACGTTACCGAGGCCGACGCAGAGGTTTCGGAGCATTCCGTCACGACCGGGCCGGGCGAGTGCCGTGCCCCGGAAGCGCTCGCGGAAAGCCGTCTCGTCCATCGGCAGCAGCAGCTCCACCCATTCCGCCAGGGTGCTCGGCGCCACCGGTCGGCCCGGCTCGAGGGAGCTTCGGTCGGTGAGCGCCGGATCCCGATTCCACGGGCAGACTTCCTGGCAGATGTCGCACCCGAAGACACGGTTTCCCAGCGCCTCCCGCAGTTCTGCGGGTATCGGTCCCCGATTCTCGATCGTGAGCCAGGAGATGCAGAGGCGGGAGTCGACGACCCGTTCCGCGACGATCGCGCCGGTCGGGCAGGCCTCCATGCAACGCGTGCAGCTCCCGCAGCGATCCGGGAGAAACGGATCGTCGGGGGGCAACGCCAGGGTCGTGAGCAGCTCGCCGAGCAGTAGCCACGAACCGAGCCGCGGATCGATCAGTAGCGTGTTCTTCCCGATCCAGCCGAGTCCGGCGCGCTGGGCGTGGTCCCGTTCGAGCACCGGCCCGTAATCGACGTACGGCTTGCAGACCGCTCCCGCGTCAATCTCCCGGACCACCGTCTCGAGTGCGGCGAGCTTCTCTTCGAACACGTCGTGGTAATCCCGGCCCCGGGCGTATCGGGCCACGATCGCGTCGCTGCGGTGCGCGGGGTCCGCGGTCTCGATCCCGTCGCCGCTCGGTCGCGAGTCCGGCGGGTCGTCCGGGTGCGCGAGCGTCACGACGATGAGGGTCCGGCACTCCGGCAGGGCCTCTCGCGGGTCGAGCCTGCGTCGGACGGAGTCCTCGCGGGCCATCCACCGCATGTCGGCGTGATGCCCGGCACGCAGCCAGGCGAGGTAGGCTTCGGCGTGGGCCGGGGGCTCGGCGGGGGCGAAGCCGACCGACGCGAAGCCGAGGTCCAACGCCGCTACGCGAATTCGCTCCCGCATTTCGGTGCCGGCCGCGGAGCCGGGGCTGGCCTCTCCGCTCACCCGACGGCGACGGCGTTCGGACATTCGTCCGAGATCTCGCATCCCTCGCAGTCCGGCTTCCGGGCGTAGCACCGTGTCCTGCCGTGCTGGATCAGTCGCCACGAGAACGGATGCCACTGGTCGCGAGGCAGGACCTTCATCAGGTCCCGCTCCACCGCCTCGGGAGCCGTCGCCGCAGTGAGTCCGAGCCGACGGGCGACCCGCTTCACGTGCGTATCCACGACGACACCCTCGACCTCCTCGAAGGCGTTCTGCTGGACCACGTTCGCCGTCTTGCGGGCCACGCCGGGAAGCTTCGTGAGCTCCTCCATGGTCCGGGGGACCTCTCCCCCGTAGTCGGTCAGGAGACGGGCGGCCATCCCGCGGATGTGCTTGGCCTTGTTCCGGAAGAACCCGGTCGAACGGATCAGCTCCTCGAGCTCCTCGGGATCGGCAGCCGCGTACTCCTCCGCGGTCCGGTAGCGGGCGAACAGCGCCGGAGTCACGGCATTGACGCGCGCATCGGTGCATTGGGCGCTGAGGATCGTCGCGACGGTCAGCTCCAGCGGCGTCTCCCAGTCGAGGCTGATCTCGAGGCCCGGATAGAGCTCGGCCAGCCGGGGCGCGAGCCGGGCCGCCCGTTCCCGGCGGCGTGCGAGGGAAGCGAGACGCTTACCCAACCCGGAACTCCGGAGGCTGCGGCGCAGGGCCGGTGTCCTGGCGGATCTCCTCCCCCGCGAGATCGCGGGGGTCGATCCCGAGCTCGCGGGTTCGCTCGATCCAGCGACTGACGTCCTGGAGAGTGAGCAGCCCCACGATCACTCCGTCCCGGGTAACCCACACCCGGTCCTCGCGCCGTGTGCGCAAGCCGGCGACGACTTCGGCGAGGGAGCTGGAGGCCTCTGCGGCGCCCGTCTCTCCGATCGGGCGCATCACCTCGAACAGCGGCGTGTCGCCGCGCCGATCGGGCCGTACTCGGGCGAGATCGGACGGCGTGACCGAGCCGACGATCCGGCCCTCACGCTCGACCGGATAGGCTCCCGCATCGCCTGTCAGCATCAATCCTCTCGCCATCTCGCGGACCGTCATCGTGACCGGCACCGCGACGCCCTGGCTCCGCATCGCAGTCGAGACCGGCACGCTTCCGAGGCGCACTCGTACGCGGTCGTAGCGGGCCGCCGCGGTCGCCGCGCTGTTGAGGAACCAGCCGAGCAGCATCATCCAGGCGCCGGAGATCTGACCTCCCTGAAATCCCGCAATGCGGAAGCTGGCGAGAAACAGCATGAGGCCGGAAAGAATCAGCACCCAGCCGAACGCCCGACCCACGAAGGTGGCGATCCGGGTGGCGACCCCGAGGTTACCGGTCAGTCGCCAGATGAGTGCCCGCAGGATACGCCCGCCGTCGAGCGGGAAGGCGGGGACCATATTGAATACGGCGAGCACCATGTTCAGCCATGCCAGCGTTCCGCCGAGGACGGCGACCGGCTCGAGTCCGATCCAGCCGCCTCCTGCACCGAGCAGGGCGAAGAGACCGGCCAGGGTCAGACTCGCGAGGGGGCCCGCGATCGTCAGCGCGAACTCATCGCCTGGCGTCCGGGCCTCCATGGTCATTTCGGCGACTCCGCCGAAGATGAACAGGGTGATGCCCCGCACGGGGATACCCCGCGAGCGGGCGACGACCGAGTGCGCGAGCTCGTGCAGCAGGACCGAAAGGAAGAGAAGCAGCGCGGCGACCGCACCGATGGTCAAGTAGTAGGGCGTGGGCCGGCCGGGCAGCTCCGAGGGCAGCTCCCAGGTTGCGAAGGTCCAGGTCACCAGCGCGAAGACGACGAACCACGACGCATCGATTCGGATCGGGAACCCGAACCAGCGACCGACTCCGAAGCCCCCGAGCTTCACGCCACCAGCTCCGGGAGGGCCCTGCGTTCGAGGTGCTCCGCCGGGCCGACCACCCGAGCGCCGAGCAAGCGTCGCCACCCGGGAACCCGGCGCCGCACGATCACCCACAGCCGACCGCCGGCCAGGTTCCGGATTCCGACGAATCCGAGGTGGAGTTCGGCCGGAACGTCGATCGAATAAAGGTCGCCCCGCCAGGCGAATCGAACTCTCCGCTCTCCCGGGGCCGCGACGCACTCCACGAAGGTCTCCCCTTCGATGCGGACCGCACCGTCCTCATCCGCCGCCACCGCCCGATAGAAATCCGGGTCGAAGGGCAGCCCGGCATGACGCTGGAAATTCTGGTCCACCGCCCAGTCGAACTCGTCGAGTCCGAACTCGGCCGCGGCCGCCTCCCGGTGGTGCAGGAGCTCGTGGACGATCGTCTCCCACAGCTCCGCCTCCCAGTCGAACATCGGGTCCTCGGCGGCGAGATTCCGGAAGGATCCGTAGTGGAGGAGGATGCGTGACTGCGTGTCGGTCAGCCCACCGGTGCCGTCGGGCCACTCCTCGGTGAGGCACTCGCCCATCGTCCAGATTCCCGGAAGCGTCGGGTGGCCCGGCGCGCCGTCCTCGACCACCAGGCCCACGACTCCTTCGCGGAATTCCGCGGGTATCTCTTCGAACATCCGGGCCGCTACATCCCGGAACCGCCGCGGCTTCATTCTGCGTCTTCCTCCGCGAGCCGGCGGTGCGCGCCCCGGTACCAGAGGAGAGGCCTGGATTCGGTGTGGTCGCAGGCGGCCGCTGAAAGCACGCGCGCGATGAAGATCGTGTGGTCGCCCGCCGGCACGGCCCGCTCGACCTCGCATTCGCAGGTAGCGATCGCGCCGGAGAGCAGCGGCAGGCCCATACGACCGGATTCCCAGGACAGCCCTTCGAATTTGTCGGGATCGGAACCCGCGAAGCGCTCCGAAAGCGGTCGGTCCCGGGTTCCCAGTACGTTGATCGCGTACCGCCCGTTGTCGGTGATCGCATCGTGCGTACGGGAGCGGATCCCGATGCACACGAGCACGAGCGGCGGATCCAGCGACACCGAGCAGACGGAGGTGGCGGTCAGGCCGACCGGAGCACCTTCCCGATCGGACGCCGTGACCACGGTGATGCCGCCGGCCAGCTGCGCCAGGGCGCCCTTGAATTCGGCCGGATCCACGCCAGGCGCGTCTACGGCCTTCGCGTCAGGGCTCGATCGTCGGTTCTCTATCGTTCATCTCCGTCAGCGATTGGACTCGAAATACCGTCAGGCCCGCATACATGTCCGCCACGTACAATGATCCCTTGAGGGCTCGTGCGCCGCGCGCCAGCGAGCGGCTCGGAACACCCGTGTGCCAGGCGCCTGTCGCACTCGCGGCCGTCTCGCGCCCCTGACTGTACAGGTTCCCGCGCAGCTCTCCCGAGACGTCGAGGCGGCGAACTCCACCGGTTCCGAATGCCGCGGTGAGCCGCTCCGCCCGGGGGTCCACTTCCAGATCGCGTACACCCGCATCCGGCACCGGGTACCAGGCCCGCTGCACGGGCTGCTCGAGATCGGTGAGATCTATCCAGCGGACGCCGCCCCGGGGACCTGTCCCGCAGGCACGGCAGCCGACGATCGATTCGCCGACCAGCAGCCAGTCCCTCCAGCGCAGCACCCGGTAGGCCCGGACCGCTCCGCTTCCGTCCGGCCCCGACCCGGAGAGAACCGTGTTCGGGAGCTCCGCTACGGCGGCCGGCGCGACCGGCGAACCGGAACGGATCCCGGCGCCCACATCGACGATCGAGATACCGTCGGCCCAGCGCGCGAGAAAGGCGAGCCCATCGCGCACATCGAGGTCCGCGATGTGACCCGGTCCGCGCGTCACCGGGCTCCAGCTTCCGGTCTGCCGCGGTGTGGCCGGATCCGTCAGATCGAGACCTACCAGCGAACCGGACGCGATCGAAGCGGCCCACACCTGATCCCGGTCCACCGCCACGGTCGAAGCTCCCCCCGACAGTTCGCCGCCCACGCGGGCGATCGGGCGGGGGTCGGCTGGCCGCGAGAGATCGAAGACGACGAGGCCCGCGTCATCTTCGGTGGAACCCGACACGGCCGCCACGATCCACCGTCCGCCGGCGCCGATCTCGAGGTCGTGGACCCGGTCGGCCGCCGGATCGAGCGAGCGGATGAATGCCGGAGCCGCGGGATCGCTGATGTCCCACAGGTCGATTCGCGCAGAGGAGTCGGTCCAGACCCAGGCCCAGTCACGCCCGTCCATGCCCTCGAATACGCGGAGACCCGCGAAGGTGGCGGCAGGGCCGGGAGGCAGACCGGCCGAAACAGGCTGCAGAGCCTCCGTGCCCGTCCGCGGACCGGCCTCGACGACGGCGCTCGCGGAGAGACGTCCTCGGGTCGCCGTGGCCAGCCAGGTGCCCTTCGCCGGAGCCACGAACGCGCCGTCGGACTCGATCCGGGCCGGCAGTTCGCCGGCGATCGGAGTGGTGGACCAGTGAACCCGCGCATCCTCGAGCTCCCGACCATCGACCGTCCGAACCTCGGCCGTCAGGTGCAGGACCTGTCCAGCGACGGTCGTCGCCCGAGGGGGCGAAACGGTCAGTATCCGGGCGGGATCGGGAACGACCCGCAATTCGAGCCTCGCCGTGTCCGGGGGCTCAGATCCGTGGTCCGCGATCGGAACGGCCGCGATCCGGGCGACGCCGGGCAGGTATCCGGTCGCCACGCCGGAGTCGGTGACTCGCAGGACTTCGAGGTCGTCGGAGCTCCAGTGAAGCGTTCCCGTCCAGGGCGGTCCATCAGCACCCTCCGAGGCGAGAATCTGCACGGGGAAGCCCGATGGCAGGGAGGACCCCGGGGCCCGAAGCGTGAGCGGAGCGGCGGGCGGCATGGCTCCCGGTTCGGCCTGTCCGTCCACCGGAGGGCGGATCCCCGCTTCCGGGTCGCGCCATTCCGAGGCGGGCCCGATCACGCTCGGCGCTCCGGCCACCATGCCTTTCGAGGCGTCCACCGGGGGAGACGGCTCCATCCCTTCCGCACCGGGCGATTCCCCCATGACTCCGGGGCCGGCGGCGGGCCCCGGACCCGCGGCGCTTCCCCCGCACCCGGCGAGCGCGAGGAGGACCGCGCTCCCGGCGAAGACGAATGCCGTTCGACAGGCGATCCCTCCGCTCATGCTTCGTCCTCCATCGCCTCCGGGGTTCCCTGCGCCTCCGACACGACCGCGTCTCCCGCGAACTTCCGCGCGAGGAGGGGATTCAACGCGATGAACGCGCCGAGCGCGATCGCCCACTGCACGAGCACGGTACCCACGTTGAAGCTGGAAAACGGCGTGAAGGTCGCCCAAAGGCCCTGATCGCTCACGGCCTGGCTCATCCACCAGCCGAGCAGAACGAGGGCCTCGACCATCACCAGCACCATCGCGGCGTTCCACCAGCGGCCGATCGTCAGATCACGGTCGGCGCGGTTCACCAGCGAGCGGCGGAAGCGGTCGACCCCGTAGCGCAGGACACCGAAGGCGAAGAAGAGGCCGGAGAGCATCAGGCCGACCCCCCACACCCAGTCCTGGTTCTGGAAGAACTCCATCGAAAGCGCCGAGGGCATGCCGAGCAGGAAGCCCGCGATTCCCACGGTCCGAATCGCCCGGACCCGGGTCATCCCGGCGTCGATCAGGACGCGGGAGGCGAGCTCGATCATGGCGATCAGGCTGCTCCACGCCGCGAAGAACAGGGCGAGGAAGAAGAAGGACATGAACAGCCGGCCGCCCGGCATGCGGGCGAACAGCTGCGGGACCCAGATGAAGGTCAGCCCCTCGTTCCCGGCTCCGACGATCTGATCGCCCGCCTCGGGAAGGATCGCGAAAGCGGTGCAGAGGACCATGATCCCCGCGAGAAGGGAGACCGAGTTGTTTCCGAACCCGAGCACGAATGCGTTGAGGGTCGTGTCCTCTTTCGGCCGCAGATACACGGCATAGGCGAGGATCAGTCCCCAGCCCGCTCCCGTGTCCCAGGCGTTCTGGGTCAGCGCCTCCAGCCAGATTCGCGCGTCGAGCAGGTCACCCCATTCCGGCGTGAACAGGAAGGCGAGCCCTCGCTCGGCGCCCGGCAGGGTCACGGCCCGGGCGGCGAGCACGATGACGAGCAGGAAAAGGCCCGGAATCAGGATCCGGGCCGCCCGTTCGATCCCACGGACTCCGCGCGACACCACGAGCACGGCGAGCCCGAGAGCCAGAGCGTGCGTGCCCACCGCGGTCCAGCTTCCCGCGAATCCCTGCCAGTAGGCGGTGGCGGCTTCCGGGGAGTGCATCGGGATGCCGCCGGTGATCGAGCCCCACAGGTAGCGCAGCGTCCAGCCCATCACCACCGAGTAGTAGAACATGATCGCGGTGGCCGTGAACGCGACCCAGGCGCCCATCCACGCGAACTTTTCTCCCACGAGCCGGGTGAAGGCTCCGATCGGCCCGCAGCGTGACTCGCGGCCCATCGCGAACTCGACCAGGATCAGCGGAATCGACCAGAGGAGGAGGAACACGACCCAGGCGATGAGGAACGAGCCGCCGCCGTTGCTGCCCGCCACGCGCGGGAACCGCCAGATGTTGCCGGTCCCGACCGCCATGCCGAGCATGACCAGCATCGTGCTCCAGCGCGACGAGAATCTCTGCTTCTCGGTCATGCATGGCCCTCCGCGGCCTCGAGGTCGTCCAGCCAGTCCAGCAGCTCTCGATTGAACTCGTCCGGCATGCTGATATGTGAGCAGTGGCCGGTGTCGTCCACCTCCACGTATTCGGCACCCGGGATGAGCCCGGCGATCTCGATGGCCCACTCGGCGGGCGTGTAGGTGTCGCGCGGTCCCTTGATGACGAGCGTGGGCACCTCGATCGAGGGGAGTTGCGGCCGCAGGTCGACGGCCCGCAGGAGCTTCACCCTGTGCCCCGAGATGTGCGGCGGCTCCGTGCGCGAACCTGTGTAGAGCGCGTAGTCGACGACCCGATCCCAGCCGGGGGAGGAATCGTAGATCCACACGTCGTTCTCGCTCCACACCCGGCCGAGTCGTCTCGCGGCGCACGTCGGCAGATAGCGATTGGCGGCGGCCGCCACCGGAGCCAGCGAGGTCGCGTTGAAGCCGACGTGGTCGTAGCTGACCCGGGCCAGGGTGTTGGCGAGCACGAGGGCCCGGACGCGGTCGGGGTACTTCGAAGCCATTCGCATCGCCACCGCGCCGCCCAGGCTCTGGCCCACCACGACCGCCTCTTCGATCCCCAGTCCGTCGAGCAGTTCCGCCGCGTCGTCCGCGAAGCGGTCGAAGTCCGCTCCCTTCGGGAACCGGGAGCGAAGGTCCGCGGTGATCACGCGGTACCGGTCGGTCAGGGCCGGCAGCTGGTATCGCCAGGTCTCCTTCATCCCGTCGGCGCCGGGAATCAGGAGCAGCGGCTGGCCTTCGCCGGCGTCGATGTAGAACACCCTCTCGCCGTCGGAGAGCTGGAAGAGGCGGGTCCGGTAGGGACGACCCGACGAGTCGCGAATCGGCGGACGCACCAGTAGACGGTTCCGGCGGTTCATGAGCCGAACCCACGCGCTTCCCGCCACGACGGCGCCGAGCAGGGCCGCGACGGGCCGGGACACCGGCTTCACGAGCCGTACTCCACGGGACCCCGCCAGTCGGCGTCCGCATCTGCGAGGGGAAGATCGGGAACCGATCCCTCGATCCGGAACAGCGGCAGATCGCCGGGCTCGAAGCCGGCGGCCAGCTCGGAGGCCGTGCGTCCCAGTCCGGGCGGCGGCGAGCGAAGCCAGCCATCGTCCGCGCCGGGCTCGATCAGGGAGAACAGCAGTCGCTGGCGCGCCTGGTCCGCGCGGATCACCCAGCTGCCCGCCGGAATCGTCCGCTCGACCGGCTGAACCGTCTCGGGAGACCGGTACTCGCTGACCTCGAGCGTGACGGCTTCGCGCAGAACTTCCGCCCGGATTCCGTGCTGCCGCAGGTGCTCGAAGAGCGCCTCGCCCTCCGGCGTGATCACCCATGCGGCAGGCAGAGGCATCGAGGCTGTGACGCGCACGGCCGGTCGCCAGCGCTCTACCTTGAGCGGTGCGACATTTCCCCTCTCGGTCCGGCGGAGCCAGCGCAGGTAGGGCTGCTCGGGGTCGGCCACCGGCTCGGCCCGGAGGGCGAGGAAGGGCGTGGAGGCGGCGCGATGGTCAGGGCTGTTCCAGGCACGGGCCATCACCTCATCGGAGAGCCCGGCGATCACTTCGAGAAAGGAAACGGCGATCAGGTACAGCCGATCGGTGCGCCGGGCGAGGTCGTCGATCTCGTGTTCGGATGCGGTCTCGAGCAGCAGGCCGACGCTCCCTGCGAGGGAGAAGGCATTCCGGGCATTATCGGCCGAGATCGGCGCCCAGCTGTAGAACGTGTCGGCCGGCGCCTCGATCTCGTTGCGGTACGAGGGGTCGGGGTTCTCGGCGATGTACTCGTGGAATCGCACGTCATTCTCGGCGAGCGCCCGCACCACGTAGGGGAGCAGCCAGTACCGCGCCAGCTCCGTCAGGCGCGGGTCGACGTTCGGGTGTGTCGGCAGGCCGATCTGCGCGTCGAAGGGCGACGGACCCATCTCGTGCAGATCGAGCACCACCTGCGGCTCGACCTCGGCATGCAGCTCCCACAGGGCCCGGTTCACGGGCGAGGCGAGCACGACGTGGTCACGGTTCGGATCCTCGCCGCTCGCGTCGGCCCGGGTGCCCGCGCGCATTCCGATCGGATTCGCGACCGGAACGATCACCACTTCCAGTCGCTCCAGCAGCGGACTGAGGTCCCCGATCGACAGGTCCCGGGCGAGACGCAGCGCCACCTCGTAGCCGGCCCGCTCGTCGCCGTGCTGAGAGCCCACGATCAGGACGCGGATCCGATCGCCGGACCCGGCCGCTGCCCCGGTCCGGCCCTGTGCCCCGGCCGAGATCCGGGCCACGGGCACGACCACGGGGCGCCCGCCGGACGCGCCCGGAACCGTGACCAGCGGTTCGACGGCGAACTTCGCCGAAGTCTCCGCCAGGGTGCCGAGCCAGCCGTAGGCGGTGTCGGGCGAGGTATAGGAGAGGTACCCGGAGGCTTCTGCGGGCGTCAGGACTTCCGGCGCCGGGGCTGGTGCCGCGGCGAGCGGCGTCCGGCCGGAGCCGACTTCGCTGCCCGGGCTGGACTGGGCCGATGCAAGGCCCGGAGACAGCGCGATCGATCCGGTGACCGCGAGGAGCCGGGCGTGGATCCGAAATCGGGTCCAGTCGGGCGTGCCGCCGTTCACCCCAGCCGGTCCTGCACGTTCGCGATCAGCGGGTCGGCGACCAGCCCGGGTTCCCCGAGCAGCTCGCAGAGCTCGCCCGCGTCGCGCGTCAGTCCCCCGGCGAGCCACTGCGAGAGGAACTGGCCTGCTCGCGGGCTCCGGAACCAGTCCCGATCGAACCGGTCCTCGAGCGAACGGCCGAGAGCGGCCGAAAGCAGTCGCGCCCGCAGGCGTCGGGCCGACCCGAACCGCTGGCCGAGACGGGTCAGGTAGCCGCGCGGATCGTGCTGGACCTCCGTCGCCTCGTACATCAGCTCGGACCAGCGCGACCCCATCGAGCCCGGCCTGTCGCTCTCCGAGAGCTCGAGGTCGAACTGCAGACGCGCCGCCAGTCGGCGCAGGTCGTACAGGTCGAGAAAGGAAGCGAGGCGTAGATACTCGTCCAGGGCATCGCCCTGGAGCGATCGGGCGTCACGGACCCAGTCGGGATTGAGGGCGAGACCGGCGAACAGCGCACCGTGCCCTTCCGCGACGGCCCGGTCTCCGATCGCGCGGTACTCGAAGGGCAGGTCCGCATCCGTGCGTGACCAGTGCACGGCCTCACCGATCTCCCACAGCAGCTTGCGACAGGAGCCGGGCGAGACCGTGGGCGTTACGAACAGGACCACCCGGTCGGGCACGTGGATCGGCGAGCAGAACGCCTTCATCCCCGGGCCCGGGAAGGGCTCCACGGTCAGCTCGACCCGGCCCCCCTCGGTCAGCGGGAGGTCCATCGTCTCGAGGTCCGCCTGCACGGCGTCGAGAATCGAGCTCTCCTGGCAGGGCAGATCGAGCCAGTCCATCCGCCCGAGCCGCTCGATGTCGTGCAATTCGATCTGGCCGTCCGGAACGTCGAGCCGCCGGGATACGTGCTCGTGGAGCGCGGTCAGGTACAGCTCACGGGTTGCCTCGAGGAACCGCTCCCCCTGTCGCATCGTCGCCGGCAGGCTGACTCCGCTGAGCCGCTGGACCGCCTGCCGATAGTCTCCGTATCCGAGCTCCTCGGCCGAGGTGCGCCAGCGGTTCAGCCGGTCCAGCTGCAGGGGGATGATGATCGAGTGCGCGTCGGCTCGAATGTCGGCCAGCTGCCGGCGCCGCTCGCGGTCGGGCTCCGACTCGATCATCGCGTCGAGCCGGCGCACGGGAATCCGCGAGCTCTCGAGCTCGACATAGGCCGTGGCGTGCCAGTGCCGGTACTCGTCGTCGAGGTCGGCGTTGTCGGAGCGCACCTGGTGCTCGGCCGCCCAGCCGAGCAGCCGACGCAGCCGCCGTTCCTCCTCGCCCGAGGCGCCGGCCAGGGCCCGCTCGATCACGGGCGCGGTCTCCTCCCACGCGAGAACGCTCTGGGACTCGTAGAGCGGCGCGAGTTCGGGCCAGCTCGTGCGGCCCGACATCCCGTCGAACAGCTCCTCGAGCAGCGCCGAGGTGAAGCGCTCGGCGCGGTCGGAGATCTCGCGGACGGTCAGTCCCACGGGCCGCCCTGTCGGATCGGTTCCACGAACCGGCCCCGGCTCAGGAGCCCGCCCCGGCGAGCCGCTCCAGCAGGTGGGCCCGGAGGCCGTCGGCCGCGACGCGAACCTGCTCCAGCGTGTCGCGGTCCCGCACGGTCACGGTGCCGTCCTCGACGGTCTGCCCGTCCACCGTGATGCAGAAGGGGGTGCCCGCCTCGTCCTGCCGCCGGTAGCGGCGGCCGATGGAGCCGGACGCATCGTAGAACACCGTCATCGCGCGGCGCAGATCTTCCTCGATCTGCTGCGCGATCTCCGGCATCCCGTCCTTCTTCACCAGCGGAAAGACGGCGGCCTTGATCGGCGCGAGCTTCGGGTGGAGGCGGAGCACGACGCGGGACTCGCCCTCCACCTCTTCCTCGTGGTAGGCGTTGGCGAGCAGCACGAGCACCAGCCGGTCGAGCCCGATCGAGGTCTCGATCACGTAGGGCACGAAGCGCTTGCCCGAGTGCGCCTCGACGTATTCCAGCTTCTTGCCCGACTTCTCCTGGTGCGCCGTGAGGTCGAAGTCGGTGCGGTTGTGGAT
>CBDTXM010000031.1:0-23383 GCA_965364445.1 uncultured bacterium
GCTCGCCTACGCGGACCTGTCGGAGGACGACCGCCCGTCGATTGCCGTGCTCCCCTTCGCGGACATGAGTCCGGACGGCGACCAGGAATACTTCGCCGACGGGATGACGGAAGAGCTGCTGAACGCGCTCGCGAAGATCCGCGACATGAGGGTCGCGGGCCGAACTTCCTCGTTCGCCTACAAGGATCAGGACAAGGATCTGCGGGTGATCGGCGATGAGCTCGATGTGCGCTACCTGGTCGAGGGGAGCGTGCGGAAGCAGGGCGATCGGCTGAGGATCACCGCGCAGCTGATCGACGCGGAGAGCAGCTTCCACCTGTGGTCGGAGGCGTACGACCGGACGATCGATGACGTGTTCGCCGTGCAGGAGGAGATCGCCGGGGCGATCGCGGAGGAGCTGCAGGTGTCTCTGGGACTCGATGAGCAGGCCTCCCTGGTCGCCCCGACCACGGACCTGGACGCGTACGAGATGTACCTTGCGGGTCGGGCCCGCATGCGAGAGCGAGGAGAGGGCGTTCACGAGGCCGTGCGGCTGTTCGAGGCCGTGGTGGCCCGCGACTCGGCGTGGGCGCCAGGCTGGGCCGGCCTCGCCCAGGCGTACGCTCTGACCCCGTTCTACGAGCCGGGTACGCTCGCCAACGAGAATCGGGCCGATGTCTGGGGACCGGCGCTCGATGCCAGCGAGCAGGCAGCGGTCCGCGCGCTCGACATCGATCCGCGCGCGGCGGGTGCGGAGATCGCGCTCGGCAACGTGTTCAGGGACCGCTGGGAGTGGGAGCAGGCGGAGGCCCACTATCTCAGGGCGCTGGAAATCGACCCGGATGACGCGGAGGCCCACCAGCAGTACGCCGAAATGCTCGCCGCCGTCGGCCGTGAGGACGAGGCGCTGCGCAGTGCGCGAAGATCCGTTGCGCTCGACCCGACGTCGGCGATCCGACTGAACGTCCTCGCCTACATCCTGCTGCTGAACGACCGGGCGGAAGAATCGATCGCGCAGGCGGAGCTGGCCATCGTACACGGCGCTGAGCTTCCGCAGCCGTACAGAAACCTGAGCCGGGCGCACCTGGCCCTGGGTAACGTGGACGAAGCGGAGATGTGGGAGCGCCGGGAGCACATCCCCCGGCTGGGGTTCGATTCCGAGACGGCGGAGATGCGGGATCGGCAGGCCGAGGCCCGCTTCGCGGCCCTCCGAACCGGCGACGTCGATGCGTACGACCGATGCTGCAGGTCGTTGGCCGAGTACTCCGACGACTACGTGTTCATGGGAGACGCCGGGCGGGCGATCGAGGCACTCAGGGACCAGCATCTCGATCGACCGAGATTCAACGCACTCACCTTCAGTCGGCTGTGGAGTCCCCGCCTGGACAGCCTGCGGGACGATCCCCTGTTCCAGGAGGTTCTCACGGAGATCCTGGCGAATGGGGGCCTCGAGGGGGCGCGACTCCAGCGTGCTCCGGTGGGAGAGTAGCGAGGTATGAGCGACGTACCCTCCTACCAACGGTTCTTCGCCGAGCTGAAACGCCGACACGTGTTTCGCGTCATGGCGATGTACGGCGCGGTGGGATTCGTGATTCTGCAGGTGGCCGATATCGCGTTTCCGCTCCTCGGCCTGCCCGAGTGGACGATTACATTCATTCTCGTCTTCACGCTGCTCGGCTTTCCGATCGCCATACTTCTCGCGTGGGCATTCGAGGTCTCGCCTGACGGGGTGAAGCGGACCGAGGAGGCCGAAACAGGGGAGATCAGCGAGCTCGTCGCCGAGGCGCCGGCGATGCGCTGGACCCCGGGCATTCTCGCCCTCGTCGGCATGGTGGCCCTCGCGGGTGGTGCCTGGTGGGTGGGCCGGACCACGGCGCCCCAGGGTGGACCCACGGAATCGGGCGTACCGCACGCCGGAGCACAGGCCATTGAGGCCGGCAGTAACCAGGCCGTACTCCAACTCGCCTACGCCGACCTTTCCGAGGACAACCGCCCATCGATCGCCGTGCTTCCGTTCGTGAACATGAGCGCCGACGAGGAGCAGCAGTATTTCGCCGACGGGATGACGGAAGAGCTGCTGAACGCGCTGGCGAAGATCCGGGAACTGCGCGTGGCGGGCCGCACCTCGTCGTTCGCTTACCGGGGCCAGGAGAGGGACCTGCGCGAGATCGGCGATGAACTTGGGGTGCGGTACCTGGTCGAGGGGAGCGTGCGGAAGCAGGGGGATCGTATCCGGATCACGGCACAGCTCGTGAACGCGGACGATGCTTTCCACCTCTGGTCGGAGACGTACGACCGGACGCTGGAGGACGTCTTCGCCGTGCAGACGGAGATCGCCGAGTCGATCGCGGACGCGCTCGAGGTGTCGCTTGGGCTCGAGGCCGAGGAGGCGCTCGTCACTCCGACGTCCGACCTGGACGCATACGATCTCTACCTGGCGGCGCAGGCGAGGCTGAGGCAACGCGGGGAGGGAGTTGACGAAGCGGTGCGCCTGTACTCGGCGGCGGTCGCCCGCGACTCCGGATGGGCGCCGGCCTGGGCCGGACTCGCCCAGGCGGAGGCCCTGGTCCCGTATTACTCCGGAACCCCGGGCACCTCGCGCGACTCCACGCTGTGGAGGAGCTCCCTGGAGAAGGCCGAGCGAGCGGCGCTCAGGGCCCTCGCGCTCGACCCCTCGAATGCCAGTGCCGAGGTCGCACTCGCGAACGTGACCCGGGATCGCAAGGAATGGCGCGACTCGGAGACGCATTATCTGCAGGCGCTGCAGATCGATCCCGACAACGTCGAGGCACACCAGCAGTACGCCGAGCTCCTGGCTTCCATCGGCAGGCAGTACGAGGCGGTACGAAGTGCACGGCGGGCCCTGGAGCTCGATCCGACGTCCGCCATCCGGGCATTCGTGCTCGGGTACATTCTCACGGACAACGGAGGCGACGCCGCGGCGATCGTCCCTTTGCAGCGCGCCACGGAAATCGATCCAGAGCTCATGCGGGCGCAGTGGGCGCTGGTGATCGGGTGGCTGCGGCTCGGCGAGTTCGAACGAGCAAGAGCTGTGGCGAGGACCGGGATGCTCCCGCGCATCGTCGCCGAGGAAGGGCTCGATACGCAGCAGGCCGGGGAACTCGACCAGAAACTGTCGGCATTCATCGAGGCCGTGCAGAACCGCGACGGCGCGGCCCTCGAGGCCCTGTCGTCCCCCGAGGCCGCCAGTCCCTGGACCTTGGCCCTGATCGGCGACATGGACCGGGCGCTGGCGGCGCTCGCCCGGCTCGTCGAGACCTACCCGGGTTATGGTGCGACCTGGCAGACCAGTCTCTGGTCGCCCGACTGGGACGGCGTGCGGCAGGATCCGCGGTTTCAGGAGATTCTGCGCCAGATGGAGCTCGAGGAATTCGAACCCGTCCGGGCCGCGCCCGGGAGCTGAGGCCAGACAGACATGACCGAAGTCCCAGCCTACCAGCGCTTCCTCGCGGAGTTGAAACGCCGCCGCGTGTTCCGCGTCATGGCGGTGTACGGCGCCGTGGGCTTCGTACTGCTGCAGGTGGTCGAGCTCCTGGTCCCTGCGCTGCTATTGCCCGAATGGACGTATCGGCTGATCGCACTGCTGCTGATCGTGGGTTTCCCGGTCGCGATCGTGCTCGCCTGGGCATTCGAGTCCACGCCGGATGGGGTGAGGAGAACCGACCCGGCCGAGTCGGGTGAAATCGAGGCGATCGCCTCCGCGCCGGCCGCGAAACGCTGGCCCGCCGGATTGCTGGCCCTGGCGGGAGCCGCGGCACTGATCGGGAGCGTATGGCTGGCCGGGAGGCGAGCCGGCGAGTCCGCGAGTGGGTCCGCCGGGAGCGCGTCGGTGCCGGCGGCGTCGGGAACCGCGAATTCCGCGACCGGGAGCGACGAGGCCGTCCTCCAACTCGCCTACGCCGACCTTTCCGAGGACAACCGACCGTCGATCGCCGTGCTGCCGTTCGTGAACATGAGCTCGGACGAGGAGCAGGAGTACTTCGCGGACGGGATGACCGAGGAGTTGCTGAACGCGCTGGCGAAGATCCGGGAGCTGCGGGTCGCGGGCCGCACTTCCTCGTTCGCGTACAAGGGGGAAGACAAGGACCTGCGAGAGATCGGCGATGAACTCGGTGTCCGCTACCTGGTGGAGGGGAGCGTCCGCAAGCAGGACGACCGGCTGCGGATCACCGCGCAGCTCATCGACGCGGAGAACAGCTTCCACCTGTGGTCGGAAACCTACGACCGCACACTGGACGATGTTTTTGCGGTTCAGACGGAGATCGCGGAATCGGTCGCGGAGGAGCTGGAGGTCTCGCTGGGCCTGTCGGGCGACCAGATGCTCGTCACCCCGACGGCGGACATGCAAGCCTATGATCTGTACCTCGCCGCGCAGTCGCGGCTCAGGGAGCGCGGGCCCGGAGTTGCGGATGCGATCCGGTTGTTCGAGACCGTTGTCGAGCGGGATTCTGCGTTCGGCCCGGCCTGGGCGGGCCTGGCGCTCGCCCATTCCGTTGCCCCCTACTACGGTCCGCTGACTTTCGAGCCCGCGGAGTGGCGTGCGGCCTGGGAGCCTTCGCTGCTCGAGGCGGAAGCGGCAGCACGGCGGGCGCTCGAGCTGGATCCGCAGCTCGTGATCGCCGAAGTGGCGCTGGGCAACGTCTTCAAGGAGCGACGGGAGTGGGCCGACGCCGAGGTCCACTACCTCCGGGCGCTCGCGATCGACCCGGACAACGGGGAGGCACACCAGCAGTACGCGGAATCCCTGACCAATACCGCCCGATTCGCGGAGGCGCTGCGCGGTGCACGGCGAGCGGTGGAGGTCGATCCGACTTCGGCGATTCGGATCCACGCGCTCGCCTACATTCTCGTCCACAACGAGCGGATCGCGGAAGCAATCGCGCGCTGGGAACAGGCGCTGCTGTTGAATCCGGGGATGCCTCTGCCCCTGCAGGGCCTGCTGTTCACGCTCGAGGCGGAGGGTCGACTGGACGAGGCCGAGGCGGTCGCGCTCCAGCATGTGGAAGAGGGCGGGGAGGATCTGCCGATCTATTTCGGAGTCGACGAAGCCAATGACTCCAGTGATCTCCAGTCTGCCATAAAAGCATACTATGCGGCCCTGCGCGCCGGGGACGGCGAAGCCCTCGAAGAGTGCTGCGGGGACTTCATCGTATTCATGAGCTACCTGTCGGCCGGCGACCTGGACCGCGCACTGGATTCCATCCTGGACTTGAAGAACCGAACGCCGCGATTTGGAACTTCGTGGATCCATGCCGTGTGGAATAAACGCTTCGACCCGGTGCGGGAGGATCCGCGGATGGTGGAAGTCATGCGGGACACGGGCCTCGAGGGAATCGTGCCCGACAGAGATCTCCCCGGGAGCTGAGGCGAAATGGCCATGTCGGACGTTCCCGCCTACCAGCGCTTTCTCGCGGAGCTGAAACGCCGTCACGTGTTTCGCATCATGGCGGTGTATGGTGCGGTGGGCTTCGTCCTTCTGCAGGTCGTCGAACTCCTGGTTCCCGCCCTGCTGCTGCCTGAATGGACGTATCGCTTCGTGGCACTCTTGCTGCTCGTCGGATTTCCGGTTGCGATCGTTCTCGCCTGGGCATTCGAGTCCACGCCGGATGGGGTGAAGCGGACGGAGGAGGTGACCGAAGACGAGCTGGCCGCGATCGCCAGTGCACCGCCGGGCAAGCGCTGGCCGGCGGGGATCGTGGCGCTGGTCGCGACCGGGCTGTTCGCAGGCGCTGTGTGGATGGGTCTGCGGTCGTCCGGAACCTCAGGTTCCGGCTCCGTGGCCGCGGAGACCGTTACCGCCGGGCGCCCGTCCGCCGGGGCAGCCAAGCAGCCCACTTCAGAGTCCGCGGCCGCCGAGTCCTCCCCCCGCCAGTCCGTCGCCGTCCTCCCGTTCGCCGACCTGGCCGGCACGGATGACAGCCGGGCCTTCGCGCTCGGTCTTCACGATGACCTGATGACGCAGCTGACGAAGGTGCCGGATCTCAAGGTGACCTCCCGGACCTCCGTGATGGCGTATACGGACCAGACCCGGCCGGTGCGTGACATCGCACGCGATCTCTCGGTCGGCTCGATCGTGGAAGGTGGTGTGAGGACGTCGGGCGGCCGGGTGCGTCTCAACGTGCAGCTGATCGATCCGCAGACGGACGAGCACATCTGGGCCGAGACGTACGATCGGGAACTGACCGCGGAGACCGTGTTCGAGATCCAGGGGGAGATCGCGCGGGCCGTGGCGACGGCGCTCGAGGCGGAGCTCTCGGAGGAGACGGGGGCGGCGCTGGGCGCCGTGCTCACCGAGAATATCGACGCCTGGAACGCGTACCACGAAGGCAGGCTGCTCGAAGAGCGCTACGGAGATCGGGAGCACGAGCAGCGGACCGTGGCGGCCTTCGAGCGAGCCGTGGACCTGGATCCGCAGTTCGTCGCCGCGTGGAGCCGACTCGCCCGCGCCCGGTCGTGGCTGCTGCGCCAGGGATACACGACGGATACTCTGCCGGCGCGCCGGGCCGTGGACAGCCTGCGGGTGCTCGATCCGGGCGGGGCCGACGCGTACTACGCCGAAGGCGTGTACCAGTACTACGCCCGGGGGGACTATGCTGCGGCTCTGACGGCGCTCCAGAAGGCGCGCGAGGTCCGCCCCGGCGATCCCGAGATCATGCAGCATGCGGGCTGGGTGCTGCGTCGGCTCGGACGCTGGGACGAGGCGATGGAGCTGCTCGATCGGGCCGTCCGACTCGACCCGAAGAACGCGACTCTTCTCGGCAACCAGGGCAGCAACAACTATCGCCTGCGGCGCTACGGCGAAGGCAGGCGACAGCTGGAGATGGCCCTCGACATCGATCCCGCGTCCGGAAGCTCCGGGGCGTGGCTGCTGGGCTGGCAGCTGTTCGCCGAGGGCGACACGGCGGCCAGCCGTCGGACGCTGGAGGCGGGTCGCGGCTTCGAGGACGAGGGATGGACGGAGGAGTCGGAGAACTGGCTGTCCTACATGCGACGGGACTACGCCGCGGCGATCGATGCCGCAGGTCGGATGACCGGAGAGCCCGCCAGGGTGGCACCGGCTTCCGGAGTGCGGCGGTTTCACTCCCGTCCCATGCGCCTGGCCCTGGCCCATCGACTTGCGGGCGACGCGTCCTCGGCACGCGCCTGGGCCGATTCGGCCGTGACCATGGCGGAAGAGGCCCTCGCCTCGCGGCCCGAGCCGAACCCGACGGACCTGTTCGGACAGGCCGCGATGGCGCATGCGCATCTCGGAGTGAGCCTGGCGCTGCGCGGAGCACCGGGGGACGCTGAAGCGGCCGTGAGCCATGCGGAAGAGGCCGTGCGCCTGCGCGGCTTCGAACAGGATGCGGCGGACGGCGACATCACAGAGTGGTTCCTGGCGAGAACCTACATGCTCGTGGGTCGGACCGATGACGCGATCGAGCAGCTGGAGTACATGGCGTCGCACCCGGGCGTGCTCGGGCTCGGCGACCTGAAGCTGGATCCGCTGTACGACGGGATCCGCGATGAGCCCCGTTTCCAGGCACTGATTCGGGACGTCGAGAGCCAGGTCCAGTGGTAGAACCAAGCACCCCGCCTCCGTCCAGCGGAGTTCAGCGGTTCCTCGCCGAACTGAAGCGGCGCGAAGTGTTCCGCGTCGCGGCCGTGTACGGCGCCACGGGCTTCGTCGTCCTGCAGGTGGCGGACCTGCTGGCCGAGGGGCTCGGACTTCCCGAGGTCGTCCTCCGCACGGCCACCTTCCTCGTGCTGATCGGCTTCCCGATCGCGCTCGTGCTGGCCTGGGCCTACGAACGCACCCCCGAGGGCGTGAAGCGCACGGATCCCGCTGCCACGGCCGAGCTGGATGCGATCGTCGCACAGCCCGCCGCGAAGCGCTGGCCGGCGGGGCTGCTGGCCCTTGCCGGGGTCGCCGCGCTCGTCGCGGGCGCCTGGTGGGTGGGCCGCAGCACGGCGCCGGCCGGGTCGGCGGCGGACAGTTCAGCGGAGGCCGGGCGCGCGACGCTGGTGGCGGAGGACGCCGGCAGGCCCCGTCAGTCGGTCGCCGTGCTCCCGTTCGCAGACCTCGCCGGTACGGACGACAGTCGAGCCTTCGCACTCGGTCTGCACGACGACCTGATGACGCAGCTGACCCGGGTGCCCGACCTCAAGGTCACGTCCCGCACTTCCGTCATGGCGTACGAGGACCAGAGCCGGCCGATCCGGGAGATCGCGGATGAGCTGGGCGTCGGCTCGATCGTCGAAGGGGGTGTTCGCACCTCGGGCGGCCGGGTGCGGCTCAACGTGCAGTTGATCGACCCCGCCACCGACGAGCACCTGTGGGCCGAGACCTACGACCGGGAGCTGACGGCCGAGACGGTGTTCGAGATCCAGGGCGAGATCGCGCGGGCCGTCGCCACCGCGCTCGAGGCCGAGCTGTCCGGCGAGACCGGCGAGCAGCTCGGCGCCGTGCTCACGGAGAACATCGAGGCGTGGAACGCCTACCACGAGGGGAAGCTGATCGAGGAGCGATCCAACGATCCCGAGGTAGAGTTCGCGACCGTCGCGGCGTTTGAGCGAGCGGTCGAACTGGATCCCGGCTTCGTCGCGGCATGGGCCCGGCTCGTCCGGGCACAGGCATGGCTGATCCGCCGGGGCCTCGAGATGGACACGATGCCGGCCCGGCGGAGCCTCACCCGGCTCCAGGAGCTGGACCCGGGCGGGGCCGACGCGCTGTTCGCCGAGGGGGTTTATCGCTACTACGCTCAGGCCGACTACGAATCAGCCCTCGAGGCGTTCTCGCAGGCCCGGAGCGAACGGCCCGGGGACCCGGAGATCATGCAGCACGCGGCCTGGGTGATGCGCCGGCTCGGGCGCTGGGATTCCGCGGTGGAGCTCGTCGACCGGGCCATACAGCTCGATCCTCGCAACGCGACGCTGGTGTGGAACCAGGCTTTGAACCACTACCGCCTGCGGGACTACGAGACGGGCCGGCGTCAGTTCGAGGTGGCGCTCGAGCTCGATCCGCTGGCGAGGATCACCGGGGTGTTCCTCGTCGAGCTGGGTCTGTTCACCGAAGGCGACTCGGCCGCGGCGCGACGCACCCTCGAAGCGGGCCGCGGCATCGAGGCGGAGGGGCAGCGCGAGGCGACGCTGTACTGGCTCGCGTACATGCGGCGAGACTTCCCGGCGGCGATCGAGCACGCCCGACGGATGACCGGCGAGCCGGAAGGGATCGCCAGCTCCGCCACGATCCTCCGCCTCATGCCTCGGGAGACCCGGCTCGCGTATGCCTATCGGATGGCGGGCGAGGGGGCGGAGTCGAGAGCCTGGGCCGACAGCGCCGTGCGGAGAGCCCGGGCCGAGCTGGACGCCCGGCCGGAGCCGGATCCGCGCGACAAGTTCGGCGTCGCCGCCGTCGCGCACGGCGCTTTGGCAGTCGCACTGGCGCTGCGCGGCGAGCCGGGCGACGCCGAGGAGGCCGTGCGGCACGCCGAGGAGGGGGTGCGACTGCACGGGTACGACGTCGACGCGGTCGACTCGGACCTCGTCGACTGGAATTTGCTCCAGACCTACGTGCTGACGGGCCGGACCGACGAGGCATTTGCGCAGATGGAGTCCTTGCTCTCCCGTCCCAGCGTGTTCGGGCTCGGCGACTTGAAGCTCGATCCGCTGTACGACGGGCTTCGCGACGATCCGCGGTTCTCGGAGCTGGTGCGCAGACTCGAACGGCAGATCGAGCGGTGAGCGGCAGACACCTCGTTTTCGCACCGTGACCCGCGTTTCCGAGCCCACCTACTTCGAGACCTCCGCCGACGTTCGCGCCTGGCTCGAAGCCAACCACGACTCCGCCGACGAGCTCTGGGTCGGGTTCCACAAGAAGGCCACCGGCCGGACCAGCATCGACTGGCCAGAGCTGGTCGACGAGCTGCTGTGCTTCGGCTGGATCGATGGGCTGCGCCAGTCGATCGACGAAGAGCGATGGATGATCCGGGTGACGCCTCGGCGTCTTCGCAGCCAATGGAGCGAGGTGAACCAACGGCGTTTCGAGGACCTGAGCGCGGAGGGCAGGGTGGCGCCAGCGGGTCTGGCAGCGTTCAAGCGCTGGAAGCAGGAGGCCGGATCCACCGAAGCCCGACACTCAGTGGACGATCTCAGCCCGGAGCTCTCGTCGCGCCTGGAGGCGAATGATGCTGCGCGAGCCTACTTCGAGGCCGAATCGGAGAGCTATCGCCGCACGGTGATCCGCTGGGTGATGAGCGCGAAGCGTGAATCGACGCGCGTGCGCCGGCTCGACCGCCTGATCGAGGACTCCGCTGCCGGGCGGCGGATCAAGGAGATGCGGCGCTGACGGGAACGCCGTAGACAGCCCTCCTCACTGGGACCTGTATACAGGGTTCTACTGGAGGGCGGGCACCTTCCGGGAGGGCTCTCACTCGGGATCAGGATTCGCCGGCTCTTCCTCCACCGGTTCTTCCTCCACCGGCTCGTCGCTCGGTCCGCCCCGCTCGATCCGGTACAGGACGTCGGTGCTCTGCTGGTCGCCGGTGATCGCCTCGATCGACCAGCGGGCCGAAAGCAGGTAGCGCAGCCGGAAGGTGCTGATCGGCTCGTACAGGCCGATTCCGTAGCCGATGTAGAGCTGCGGAGTGAGGTACTTGCCGACCACCAGCTGGGCCTTGTTCTGCTGCGTACCGGTTTCCACCCGCGCCTCGTCGAGTCCGATCGAGGGAGCGAGGCTCATGGCCAGCATGTTGGCTCCCAGGAGGGCGGCGGCGTTCGATGCCTGGTTGCCCTCCGCACCGCTCGTCTGGCTCATCGGCCGTCCGAACAGGATGTACGACATGATGTCGCTCTCCGTCCTCGGCGGATTCGAGTAGGTCTCGAGGGCCAGGTTCTTCACCGTGCCGCCAACCCGGAAGCCGGCTTCCGTCCCGTCGGTGGCGCGCACGAAGGCGCGAGCATCGATCGCGGGATTGTCGACCGGCCCGTTGAAGATCAGCCGTCCCGGGTCGATGCGGAGCTCCTGTCCGAGCTGGCGGAAGGTCCCGTTGACCATCCGGATCTCGCCCCGGCCCCGCGGGTCGGCGCCGGGCGCCTGCGTGATGTTCAACCCGCCGAGAAGCTGCGCGTCGAGTCCGAATCCGTCGAAGTAGACGTCGTCTCCCAGGGTGAGGGTGATGTCGACCTCGAGCGGCACGGGCGCCGAGCGCTCGCTCGCGGTATCGCCGACGATCACGACGTCTTCGGAGGGCGTCACGGCTGACTCGGGCAGGTCCGGAATGCCGATTACGGCGCTCGGGATCGTCACGTCGCCCGCGAATCGGAGCTTCGAGCCGTCGAACGCGAGGTCGAGGGCCGGCGAGGCGGCGACGCGGATCTCCGGAGTGTCCATGACCCGGAAGTTCTCGCCCCGGATCTGGAAGGTGCTGGGGTCCTCGGCGGAGGGATAGTTCTCCGACACCCCTGTGAGTGTCAGTGTGCCCTCTCCGGACGTCACCTGTCCGTCGAGCCGAATCTCGCCATCGGCGGTACTCGCGGCGTCGAAGCGGATCTCCCGCAGTTCGAGGCCGAGAAGGGGAATCACCGCGTATGCGTCCGAAAGATTCGCCGTCCCCTCGACCGCGAGCTCCTCCAGCGTCCCTCCGACGCGGGAATCGAGCACGAAACGGCCGCCCACCTCCGAAACTTCGGGGAAGAACGCCTCCACGAAGTAGAGGTCCTCGACCTGGAGGGACAGCATCGCGTCCACCGGTTGCTCTGCGGGGACGATCTCGAGGGAGGTGAACGCGGGCATGCGGACCTCACCGTGGGCCACGAACAGCTGCTCGGAGCCCGCCTCTCCCACCACGAAGTCCGCCTCGCCGGTGAGCCCTTCCGGGCCGACGCGGGCGTCGATTCGGAAGGGATCGATCGTCAGTAGGTACGCCTGCTGCCGGACCGTGTTGCGGAGCTTCAACGAGTCGGTCGCAGCGGCGAGGGTACCGGTCAGAGCGCCGGCCTCGTCGACCTGCAATTCCACAAGGGCGTGAAAGCTGCCCCACGCGTCCCACCGGGGCAGGGCGTACGCGGAGAACATCTCGAGGTCGTCCACGGCGATCTCGGCCCGGGCCGAGAAGGGCTGCGCATCCAGCGTCTCCAGGTCTTGCGGCTGCCGGAGAGCGAAGGGCGAGTCGATCTCGCCTTCGACCCGAACCAGCCCGGCGCCCGCGGAATCCGTGAGTACCAGGTCGATCCGGCCGACGGCACCGCTGTCGGCGGAGGTGATCTCCAATACGATCGGTTCGAAGCGGAGCCGCAGTCGGCCGTCTTCGTCGCTCTGCGGCAGCGTGAAGCTCCCGGCCGTGGTGTGAAGGTCGATCGTTCCGGTCACCGCACCGTTTGCCGGCTGCTCGAGATCGATGGCGGCATCGATGCCCGCCTCCACCTCGTAGCCTTCGGGCATCAGGGGCGCGAAGCGTTCCAGTCGCAGCGAATCGATCGTGGCGTCCAGTCGGAGTCCCTCGGCGCCGCTCGCGCCCGCGGCGCACACGCGGGCCGGATCGGACCGAAGGCAGAGCTGCTCGAGTTCGACGCCGGGGCCCACGGTCAGAGCGGCCGGCGCCTCGAGGGCCCACGCCCCGATCGTATCGGCGCGGAGCGACAGGGTGTCGAGCGATCCCGCCCAGTGTCCGGCTTCATCGAGTCGCCCCGATGCTTCGAGCTCGAGATCGGCATTGGGGCCCGAGGCCGAGATGCGGAGTGCGTGATCGGAACGGCGGCCGGAAAGCCCGACGCGGACTGAGTCGAGATCCCGGCCGGCGACACCCACTCCGAGGGCGAAGAGGTCGGCCTCGAGCGGACCGGCGAGATCAACGTCCACCTCGCCGCTGACGGAGGCGGCCGAGGCAGCGTCCGTGACGATCCCGTCGGCCTGGACGGTCGCCGAGATGCGGGGCGAATCCCGGGGGCCCGACGCGCGACCACCGGCGGTCAAGGAACCGGAGGCACCGGGCAGCAGCAGCCCGAGATCCGGGACTTCGGCATCGAACACGAGGTCGAGCGTCTCGCCCGCGGCGCCCGAGGCTTCCACCCGGGCCGGCCCCCAGGCGATCCGGGCGGCGCTCAACTCGATGTCCGGACCCGTGACCCGGGCCTCGAATCGGCCGTCGAGAGGCTCACCGCGCAGCTCTCCGTATACCGTGTCGATCGCGGCGGTCAGTTCGAGCGCTCCGGATTCGCCGATGCCGCCGGCGCTCTCGCCCCGAATCGAGATCCGCCCGGGCCACGCCTCCGGATCCGGCAGGAGTGGGGCAGGGGCGAGGGAATCGGCCTCGATGCCGAGGTCCCAGGTGATCGCGGGCCACCAGGCCACCTCGCCCGAGGCGGCGGCGTGACCGTCGAGCGCGGTGACCGCGAGACTGTCGAGCCGGAATTGCACGTTCGAGCCGGCGCCCGAGAGCACCACGTCGGCCGAGGTCAGATCGGGAGCGTCCACGTGGGCCGTGGCGTCGAGCCGGTAGGCTTCCAGATCGCCGGGCCCCGTGATCCGGAGTTCGGCGTCCGTGACCCGGATCGAATCGGCGGTCGTGACCTGCACGCCGTTCAGGATGACGGAATCGAAGCTCAGGGCCACGGGAAGGTTCGCGAGAGGCGGACCGGTGTCGGAGTCCGATTCCGGTTCGGCCTCGAGAGAGTCCGCCCCGGCGTCAACTCCCGTGAGCTCGATCTCGACCCCGTCGACGACCAGAGACTGCACGTGGACTCGCTTGCGGAGGATCCCGAGACCGCGCCAGTCGAGTTCGATCCGGTCCACCGCCGCCTCGACTGCGGGGTGCGATACGCGCACGTCCTCGAGCGTGAAGCGGTCGATCAACCGGCCGTCGAAGCGTCCCACTTCGACCGTGATTTCGTCCGGGAGAAAGCCCTCGGCCAGCGACAGGACGGACCGGCCACCCGGCGTGGTTCCGACCAGGTACGCACCGAGGCCGACCAGCAGCAGCACGAGCCCGAGCAGCCCGATTCCGGTCCAGCGCAACCAGCGCGGCATCAGAAGTCGGGTCCGATCGAGAGATGGAGGCGCAGAGGTCGCTCGCCCTCCGGCTTATCGAGCCCGAACCCGAGATCGATCCGGATCAGGCCGACGGGCGAAATCCACCGCGCGCCCACCCCCGTCCCGAATCGGATGTCACCGCCGAAGTCGTTGAGCGCGTTTCCGGCGTCGAGGAACACGGCGGCCGACCACTTCTCCAGGATCCGGTACTCGAGCTCGGCGCTGCCCACGAGCAGGCTGTTTCCGCCCGTGACCTGGTCGTCCTCGTTCAGCGGTCCCAGCGACTGGTATTCGAAGCCCCGGACGCTGCGATCGCCGCCGGTGAAGAACCGGATCGAGGGGGGCAGCTGGCGGAACTGGTCTGTGCCCAGCCAGCCCACTTCGGCCCGCGCGATCCCCCGGATCTTCGGGCTGACCGGGAGGATCGTCTTCGCGTTGAGCAGGGCCCGGAAGAAGCTCGCGGACGATGCGATGCCATCCACCGCGCCCCGCAGCTCCAGGCTGCCACCGATCCCGCGCGTCGCGTAGAGACGATTGTCCGCCTGGGACCAGCTCCACGACGCGGTCGGCTGGGTGAGATTCGAGACGGCCGTGTCCGCGGCGACGGCGAAATCGTCGTGCTGGTAGCGCAGCGAGAACACCTCGCGCACCGGGCCCCGCAGGTGGCCGTAACTCAGGCCGACCAGGCCCTGGAGGGTCTTGCTCGTGACCCACTCGATGTTTCCGTAGCGGCCCGTGACCGTCCACAGAGCGGGGTTCGGGAGCCCCACGGGGATGTTGTAGCGCCCCGTGAGGCTCTGCTCGGTGGTCGAGATGCGCGCGTCGAGGTCGGCAAAATGGCCGCGGCTGTTCAAGCGCCGGAACTCCGTGGCGAGACGGATCCGCGGACCCGTGTCCGTCCCGTAGCCGAGCCCGGCCTCCCAGCGCTGCGTCTTGCGGGGTCTCGCGTGGATCTCGATCGGGACCTGCAGGTCGTCACCCGCCAGGTCGCGACGCGGGACGATCTCGACGTTGGCGAAGTAGGTCGTCCCGGCCAGGCTGGATTGCAGGTCCCGGAGATCGGCCGAGTTGAAGGGCTCTCCCTGCTCGAACAGAACGTGGGGCGCGAGGATGTCCTCGTCGACCCAGTCCTGGTCGATCGAGATCGCACCGAAGTAGAAGCGGGGGCCCGAGGTCAGGTGCAGGATGATCTCGGCCGCCTGCGCCTCCCGGTCCACCCGGATCAGCGTGCTGTCCCACCCGGCATCCAGGTATCCTCGATCCGCCGCGAGCAGTCCGAGGGTCTGCTTCGCGAGCTCGTACGCCGGGTGATTCAGCGTGTCCCCCTCGGCCACGGGCAGGGAAGCGATCGTCTGCCGGAACACGCTGTCCTCACCCGCCTCCCCTTCGACCCGGACGTCCAGTCGGGTCACGATCGTTGGTGGGCCGGCATCGATCACGTAGCGGGCCTTCCAGGGCGAGCTGTCGCTGTCGAGATATGCTTCGACCGTCGGGGAATAGAAACCGAACGGCTGCAGCGCCGTGGCGATCTGCTCCGGGGCCTTCTCGTGAAGCCGGTAGACATGACCGGGTCGCACGTCGCCCGAGCGGGACTCGCGGACGATTCCGACGAGCGCCTCGACGTTCGTGAGGAGCACGCCCTCGACTCCGACGATCTCGACGTCGACGCGGATGCGCTCGGAGCGGGACCGGGATTCGGTGGTCTCCTGCGCGGGAGCCGCACGGACGGCTCCGAGCCCGAGCGCGAGGGAGGTCAGGGCGAGGAAGGCCGCCCTGCGGGAGAGGAATCCGTCGAACATACCTGAAAGGGAGCGGAATCACGGCTGGATGGAAAGGGGCGGATCACCCCCCGAAGGCGACGAAGCGCCGACGGGATCTTCGCCGGCGGCGGGGAGTAAGCTCGCACCAGATGTACGACAACCCGGCCCGCACGATCCCAGGCAATCCGAGCCGACCGTGAACGAACAGGCGACTGCTGAATTCGCAAACCGGATCCTCGTGCTCTTCGCGCACCCCGCCGAGGAGAAGTCGCGGGTGCATCGCGTTCTGGTGCACGGCATTCGCGACCTGCCGGGCGTGACCGTGCACGACCTGTACGAGGCCTATCCCGAGCTCGACATCGACGTGCAGCGGGAGCAGTCCCTCCTGCTCGCGCACGATGTGATCGTCTTCCAGCACCCGTTCTTCTGGTACAGCACGCCCGCGATCCTGAAGGAGTGGCAGGACCTGGTGCTCGAGCACGGCTGGGCCTACGGCAGCCAGGGAACGGCGCTGCAGGGAAAGCGGATGCTGAACGCGATCACGACCGGGGGCCGCGAAGTCGCCTACGCCCGCGACGGGCACAACCGGTTCACGATGCGAGAACTGCTGGTTCCGCTGGAACAGACGGCCCGGTTGTGCGGCATGCAGTACCTGGCCCCGTTCGTGGTGCACGGCACGCTCGGCATGACGCGGGAGCAGACCGACCGGCATGCGGCAGACTGGCGCCGCACGGTGGAGGCGCTGCGCGACGACCGGGTGGACCTCGAGCGAGCGGCTTCCGCCGCCCGGCTCAACGCCGATCTCGACGCGCTGCTGCGGGACTGAGGGGCAGCGCATGCACGCAGAAGGGTTCTTCTGGCAGGCCTTCGTCTACCTCGCCGCCGCGGTGATCGCGGTCCCGATCGCCAAGCGCCTCGGTCTCGGCTCGGTCCTCGGATACCTCATCGCCGGCATGGTGATCGGCCCCTTCGCGCTCGGCCTGATCGGGGAAGAGGGACAGGACGTGATGCACTTCGCCGAGTTCGGCGTGGTCATGATGCTCTTCCTGATCGGACTCGAGCTGCGTCCGACCCTGCTCTGGGAGATGCGCAAGCCGATCCTCGGCCTCGGGGGACTCCAGGTCGGGATCAGCACGGTGTTGCTCGCCGGCGTCGGCATCCTCGCCGGCCTCCCGTGGCAGACCGCGGTCGCGGTGGGCATGACGCTCGCGCTGTCTTCGACCGCGATCGTGCTGCAGACCCTGAACGAGAAGAACCTGATCGGCACCGACGGCGGACAGGGCGCCTTCGCGGTGCTGCTGTTCCAGGACATCGCGGTGATCCCGATGCTGGCGCTGATGCCGCTGCTGGCGGTCGGCTCGGTCGCGGGCGGGGGCACCGGCTACGGTGCGGGCGACGACCATGCCGGGGATGCGGCGGGCCACGGCGCAGACGCGGCGACGCACGCGACGACCTGGGTGGAGGGACTGCCCGCGTGGGAACAGACTCTCGTCGTCCTCGCGGCCGTGGCGGCGATCGTGGTCGCCGGCCGCTACCTGCTGCGACCCGTATTCCGGGTCATCGCCGGCACCCGGCTGCGCGAGCTGTTCACGGCCACCGCACTGCTGCTGATCATCGGGATCGCGCTGCTGATGAGCCAGGTGGGACTGAGCCCGGCGCTGGGAACCTTCCTCGCCGGCGTCGTGCTGGCCAACAGCGAGTACCGCCACGAGCTGGAGAGCGAGATCGACCCGTTCAAGGGACTGCTGCTCGCCGTCTTCTTCATCGCCGTGGGCGCCTCGATCGACTTCGATCTGATCGCGAGCTCTCCGGGCCTGATTCTCGGACTGGTTGCGGCGCTGATGGCGATCAAGTTCATCGTCCTGCTGGTGCTGGGGCGCGCCTTCGGCATGGGACTCGATCAGAATTTCCTGTTCGCCTTCTCGCTGGCGCAGGGGGGTGAATTCGCGTTCGTGCTGTTTTCCTTCGCCTCGCAGAACGGGGTGATCTCCGATGACGTGACCGCGCCGCTGATCGCCGCCGTCGCGGTGAGCATGGCACTCACCCCGGTGCTGATGATGATCAACGAGAAGCTGATTCAGCCCCGGTTCGGAACCCGGGAGATCGTGGAACGGGAACCGGACGCGATGGATGAGGAGGGCGAAGTGATCATCGCCGGCTTCGGCCGGTTCGGCAGCATCGTCGGGCGGCTGCTGCGGGCCAACGGGATCGAGCCGACGGTGCTCGAGTTCGACTCGGACCGGGTCGAAGTGCTGCGCAAGCTCGGACTTCCGGTGTTCTACGGAGACGCTTCGCGGAAGGACCTGCTGGAAGCCGCGGGCGCGGGGACGGCCCGGCTGCTGGTGGTCGCGACCGAGGAGCACGAGCAGATCATCCGGATCGTCGAGACCGTGCAGAAGCACTTCCCGCATCTCACGATTCTGGCCCGCGCCGCGGGCCGGCCCGAGGCCTACGAGCTGCTCGATCTCGGCGTGGATCACGTCTACCGTGAAACGCTCGACACTTCGCTGCGCACCGGCATCGACGCTCTGCGGCTGCTGGGCCGCCGCGGGCACCAGGCCCACCGCGCCGCGCGCACCTTCCGGAAGCACGACGAGGCCTCGGTGCGGGAGCTCGGCACGATGCGCGACGACCGGAAGGCCTACTTCTCTGCGGCCCGCGAGCGGATCCAGGCGCTGGAGGAGCTGCTGCTGTCGGAGGTCGAAGGGCCGACCGAGGACAGAGATGCCGGCTGGGACACGGACTCGCTGTGGGAGGAATTCGGATCGGCGGAGGGGTAGGGGAGAGCCTCTTTTTTCCGCCCTCGCGCACCCGGGCTGGAAACCCTATGATGGAGGGGTCCGATCGCTGCCGTTGGAGCGGTCGAGCGGCGCGGAGTTGATCGCAGCTTGGAGGCGCGCCGTTCCGAGAGGGACCTTCCTTCTAAAGCGCGGGCGAGGGCCTGACGCGAGAGAGCGATCAGGCCCTCGTTGCATCCGGGAGGCGGCGTTCGTGCCGGCCCCGGCGACAGATACCAGGTCCAGCCGCTCGCCGAGGAGCGGCCGGTCGGCGCGGATTTGAACTCCGCAGCTTGAAGGAGCGCCGACCCGAAGGGACCATCGCCTTCTAAAGCGCGGCTCGTCGTCCGCGCTCTCCTGCGGTTCGATGCCGGCGCTGCCGGCGGGAGAGCAGAATGCAGAGCAATCCGTCCCCGCGCGTCGCACACCCCCGGGTGCATCGGTACGATCTCCTCTACCGACCCGATTCCTACCTGACTCCGTCCGATACCGCGGGCGCGATCCTCGCCGAAGCCGCGGGCCGGAGCCCGGATCGCGGGCACGTAACGATCGCCACGATCCGCTTCGGGGCGCCCGGGACGATCGGCGAAGCGGCGCCGCACCTGGTCGAGATCCAGGCGCTGCCGCGCGGCCACCATTTCGAATACCGGATCGTCGACGACTCCGGGACCGGGTTCCGGGCGTTTCACCCGGTGTCCAGCGAGCCACTGATGCTCGGGGCAGTTGCCGAACTGATCGAAGAGTCGGAGCGGTGCTACGCCGGCGAGGCGCCGGGAGAGGCAGAGCGCGGCGTTCTGATTCCGGTGCTCGACCGGGTGTTCGGCTTCGCCTCGGGACGGGACGTGCGGCGCGAGTCGGCGGGCGCCCGCAGCGCGCTGGTGGACATGGTGCGGGCCTTCGTTCGGGTCGAGTCCGACTTCTACCCGGGTCTCTCCCGCTATTTCGACGAACGGGTCGAGGAATGGCTGGTCGCCACAGGCTGTCTTCCCGCGGCGCCGTATCGGGCGCGGGCGGAAGGCCGGTTCGCTGACACGAGGTGGAAGCCCGGGCCGTCGCCCACTCGCGTGCCGGCCTCGAGCTCCGTCGCCGGACCGCATGCGATGTGGGTCGAGAAGGTCGTGCGCGCCTGGTGGCGCTGCCAGGAGGTCCCGCTCGACCTCGACTCGGCCCTGGACCTCGGCCGGGACGCGGCGCGGCTGAGGAACGCGCTGCGACGCGAGGTGTCACGGAGCGGCCGGACTCCCGATGGACGCTTCGGGGTCGGTTCCGGGCCAGAGGGCTTCGCGGTGGACCTCGACGATCTGGCCCAAGAGATCGGCTGATCGAACGGACTGCGTTCGGCTCCTCGAACCGGATCGCGGGGGCCGGGCCGAAGCGCCACACCTCCACCGACTCCGACCCTTCTCCCGAGGCCGTTCACTGTCACACCCCCCCGCTAGACTTCCCGTAGCGGTGAGGGGAATTCCCCGGGACGTGTCTCCGTGGGGCCGCAGGGGCGCGAACCGGGGCCCTCCCGCGGACTCGAACCAAGGAGAAATGCATGAAGCCGAACATTCAGCTGGACCACGAGCCGGTCGCCGACGGCGGATGGCTCGTGCGCGCGCTGCTTCGCATCGAGGGCGAGGCCCGTGGAGACGACCGACGCGTGCCCCTGAACCTGTCGATCGTGCTCGACCGTTCGGGCTCGATGGCGGGCGAGAAGATCGCGGCGGCGAAGCAGGCCGCGCGCTCGCTGGTGCAGCGTCTGTCACCGGCCGACACGGTGAGCGTCGTCGCCTTCGACACCACGGTGGAGACGATCGCGGATCCCGACACGGGAGATGCGCAGGAGGACCTGGCGAGCCGGATCGCGGCGATTTACGCAGGGGCGACGACGAACCTGAGCGGCGGGTGGCTGAAGGGACGGGAGCACGTGGCCGCGCGTCGCAGGGATGAAACCGTGAACCGGGTGCTCCTGATGACCGACGGGATGGCGAACGTGGGCGTGACGGATCCGCTTCGCCTTCGAGATCTCTGCCGCAGTGCCGCGGAGGCCGGCGTCACGACCACGACGATCGGCTTCGGAGACGGCTTTCACGAGGAGCTGCTGCAGGCGATGGCCGACGCAGGAGGCGGCGCCACCTACTACATCGAGGAGATCGACCAGGCGCACGGCGTTTTCGAGGAGGAGCTCGAGGGCCTCCTCAGCGTCTGTGCGCAGAACCTGGACGTCGCGCTCGTGCCGACCGCCGGCAACGAATTCGTCCAGGTGTGGCACGACTATCCGGCGAAGTCGGACGGGGACCGGCTCACGGTGTCGATCGGTGATCTCTACGCCCGCGAGCCACGCCTGATGCTGGCGGAGTTCCTGCTCAAGCCGGCCGAGGAGGGAAGAGAGGCGGAGGAAGTCGAGGTCGCGACCTTCACCGTCACGGCGGATGTGTTCACGCCGGAGGGAAACCTCGAGAAGCAGACCGTCACCCTCCCGGTGATGCTGTCGCCGGTCGAGGGCGGCTACGTGAACCCGGAGGTGCGCAAAGAACTGCTCCACCAGGAAGCGGCCCGCACGCGCAGGGAAGCGCGCGAGGACTGGGAGCGCGGGGACTACGCCGCGGCCGACCGCAAGCTGCGCCGGATGAGCGCCGACATCCTCTCCGCCCCGTACGTGGACGACGAGCTGCGCGAGGTGTCGCGGGACCTCGGCATGGTGGCCGAGCAGGCGAGCCGGCACGGCGTCTCGGAACGCGAGCGCAAGTACATGCGCCAGCGCGAGTACGACGCGATGCGGAGCAAGAAGGCGGCGTCACGGCGGGTATCACGCGCACGGCGGGACGAGGATTAGACTGCGAAAAGCGTTTCAGCTGAAACGTTCAGGCGAGCCCGGAGTCGAGTCCAGCCGCCGCCTCGAGGCCCTCCATCGCAGACTGGAACTGCGTCTCGTAGAGCTCGGCGTAGAGGCCCTCGCGTGCGAGAAGCTCCTCGTGTGTGCCCTGCTCGACCAGCCGGCCGCCCTGCATGACGAGGATCGTGTCGGCCGAGAGAATCGTAGAGAGCCGGTGTGCGATCACGAGGCTCGTCCGGTCCTCCATCACATGCATCAGGGCGTCCTGGACCAGCGCCTCGGAGATCGAGTCGAGGGCGGAGGTCGCCTCGTCGAGAACCAGGATCCGGGGGTCGCTGAGGATCACCCGGGCGATCGCCATCCGCTGACGCTCGCCTCCGCTGAGCCGGTATCCACGCTCGCCCACGACGGTGTCGTAGCCGTCGGGAAGGCCGACGATGAAGTCGTGGATGTTCGCGGCTCTCGCCGCTTCGACCAGTCGTTCCTCGGAGGCGTCGGGGTCGGCATACAGGAGGTTGGCGCGGATCGTGTCGTAAAACAGATAGGTCTCCTGGGTGACCATGCCGATGTTGCGGGCGAGCGATGTGAGGGTCGCCTGGCGGATGTCGAGGTCGTCGATCAGGACCGTCCCGAGCGTCGGGTCGTACAGCCGCGGGATCAGGTACGTGGTGGTGGTCTTGCCCGAGCCGCTCGGACCGACCAGCGCGGCGAGTTGACCCGGCTCGATGACGAAGCTCACATCCTCCAACGCCCAGCGGCGGTCGGGGACGGGGGGTCCGACCGAGGACGGAGCAGCATCGGCAGCGGAATCCGGCGCGGGCTCCGATTCGTCGGTCCCGCCACTCTTCCCCCGCTTCAGCAGCATCGAGGCATCGGCGTTCCGGCCGTAGCGGGCGACGGTCTCCAGGCTCGCGACCTCGCCCTCGCGCTCGAGCGCCTCGTAGTCGAAGAACACCTCGCGGAACTCGATCCGGCCCTCGACCCGGCCGAGGTCGATCGCGTCGGGGGCCTCCGCGATCTCGACGGGGAGGTCGAGCACCTCGAACACCCGCTCGAAGCTGACCATGCTCTGGGCGAAGGAGACCGGGGCGTTGGTCAGGCTCTGCAGCGGGCCGTACAACTGACGCAGGTAGGCGCCGAAGGCGACGATCGTTCCGATCGTGAAGCTGCCGGCGAGCACCATGTGGCCGCCGACCAGGTAGACGAGTGCGATCCCGATCGCGGTGACGACGGAGAGCATCATCCAGAACCATCGGCCGGTCACGGCCGCCTTGATCCCGATGTCGTGCACCTCGCGCGCCTGCCGGCTGAATTCGTCGAGCTCCATCTTCTCGCGGCCGAACAGCTTCACGAGCAGGGCGCCGCTGACGTTCAGGGTCTCGTTCATCGTCGCGTTCATCTCGGCGTTCTGCTCGAGCGACTCGCGGCGGAGGTCGCGGAGCACGCGCGCGAAGTGTCGCGCCGGCAGCATGAACAGCGGAAGGACTGCCACCGAGAGCAGCGTAAGCCGCCATTCCATCGCGGCCATGATCGCGAGAGTCGCGACCACCTGGATCAGGTTGGTGACGATCGTCACCGTGGTCTCGTTGATCGCGTTCTTCGCCCCCTGCACGTCGTTGTTCAGGCGGGACATCAGCTCGCCGGTGCGGGTCTGGGCGAAGAAGCGCAGGGACATGGCCTCGAGGTGCGCGTAGAGATCGCGCCGGAGGTCGTAGATCAGCCCCTCGCCGATCGTCGCATTGAGGCGGCGCTGGTAGACGCCGATCACGCCGGTGAGCATCGGCACGACCATCATGCCGAGGGCGAGCCAGGTGACCATCCCGGGATCGCGCTCCGGGATCGCGACGTCGATCATGAAACGGAACAGCTGCGGCGACACGAGCCCGATCGCCGTGGTGACGAGGATCGTGAGCAGTGACGCGACGACGAGCCCCCAGTAGGGACGGGCGTACGACCAGATACGCAGGAGCAGCTCGCGCGTCAGCTTCGGCGGCTTCTGGCTCTCGTCATGGGTGAG
>CBDTXM010000032.1:0-23244 GCA_965364445.1 uncultured bacterium
TCCCCGGCGACTGTCGGATCTGCCATCGCGCAATCCTCTGACGGGAGCGCGGCGACCGACGGAACGCATCAACGGGGAGGGAATCATGCTTGCGGCAGCCTTTCTTGTGACCGTGGTCGTCGCGCTGGGAGGCTATCACCTCCTCATCGAGCGACCCCGGCGCGCTCGGTTCGAAGTGCGGCTTCGCGCCGCAGATGCCGGACCGGTCCCACTGACGGACTGGATGGGATCGGTGCCGGCTGGAGTCTTCCTGCAGAACGGATTCACCTGGAGCCGGATCGCTCCGGATGGCTCGGTCGAAGTCGGCGTTCACCCGATGCTTCATGGCCTGGTCGGGAACGAGACCCGGTACTCTCTCGCAGAGCCGGGCCGGCACGTCGATCGCGGCGATCCCATCCTCGAGATCGGCACTGGAGACCGTTCCGCCCGGGTAAGGGCGCCGCTCAGCGGAAGGATCACGGCCCGAAACCGGTTCGCGGCGAGCCCTGTTTCGTTCGACGATCCGGATTCGCTTCAGAACGCCTGGCTCTACCGCGTGCAGCCGGACGACCTCGCTCGGGAGGTGCCATCCTGGATGATCGGAACTCCGGCGACCGAGTGGGCCGGTGACCGCTACGGTCGCATCCGCGAGTATCTGCAACGAGCCGTCGCCGACGGTGAGATGGGCGTTGCGCTCGCGGACGGGGGCGAGGTTCCGATCGGCGCGCTGGCCGAGCTGGACGCCAGCGCCTGGTCGGAATTCGAAGCCCGCTTTCTCAATACCTGACTATTCGGGTGCGGGCAGGAAGCGGAACGCGTGATCGCGCTTCCGGAATCCTGCCCGTGTCCGCTACGCCCTGAGGGACAGGGGGGCCGTGATGAAGAGACGAGATGTCGTTCGGTCATTGTGTGTCCTGGGCGGGTCGGCAGTCGTCGGCCGCGACCTGCGGGGGCACTCGAAGGTCGCGCGAGCGGCCACATCTCTGCCGGCGGCCGGGACCGACCCGGCAGCCGAACCCATGGCGGTGCTCGTCGATACGACGAAGTGCATGGGCTGTCGCATGTGTGAACTCGCCTGCGCGAAGCAGAACGATCTGCCGGAACCGGAGCCGAAGGTGGACTTCAGCGTGCACCGGCGTACGGATGACACACGATTCACTGTCGTGAACCAGTACGAGACGTCGAAGGGAACGGTCAGCGTCAAGACACAGTGTTTCCACTGCCTGACGCCTGCCTGTGCCAGCGCCTGCCTGACCCAGGCCATGCACAAGACGTCCGAGGGTCCGGTGATCTGGAGAGCGGACAAGTGCATGGGATGTCGGTACTGCATGGTCTCCTGTCCCTTCGATGTACCGAAGTTCGAGTACTTCAGCGCGAACCCCAGGATCCGCAAGTGTCAGATGTGCTTCGCGCGACTCGGGGAGGGCGAGGTCCCTGCATGCGTGGCGGGCTGCCCCGCCGGCGCGACCCAGTTCGGGACCAGAGCCGAAATGCTCGAAGAAGGACACCGCAGGATCTGGTCGGAGCCCGACAAGTACGTTCACCGGATCTGGGGCGAACACGAGGTCGGCGGCACGAGCTGGCTCTACCTGTCGGCCGTTCCGTTCGAGGAGATCGGACTTCGCTCGGACGTCGGGGAAGAGCCTGTTCCCGCCCTCACCAAGGAATTCCTCTACGCGGTGCCGTTCGTGATCACCCTCGTCCCGCCTCTTCTGCTGGGGATCAGTGAAGCGACCCGGCGGACGGGCGACGACGTGCGAGAGGAGGAGTAGCGTGGCGACGATCACTTCGCTCGAGACGAGACGTTCCGGGGGGATCCGCGAATTCGGGCGCTTCCTGCTTGGCGAGCTCAAGCCGAGGGGACCGGTGCTGACTCCCTTCAACATCGTGACGGGGGCCCTGATCCTCGTGACGATCGTTCTCCTGACGATCCGGTTTGCGGGAGGGCTGGGGACGATCACGAATCTCTCGCAGGACGTTCCGTGGGGACTGTGGATCGGATTCGACGTCGTCACGGGAGTCGCCCTCGCAGGGGGCGCCTACGTCATCACCTTCATGGTGTACATCCTGCGGCTCGAGAAGTACGAGCCCATCGTCCGGGTGACGGTCCTGAACGGCTTCCTGGCCTACGTGTTCTACGCGGGAGCCCTGCTGCTGGACCTGGGCCGACCGTGGAACGTGATCAACCCGATCATCGGGAATTCCTTCGGCGTCAGCTCGGTTCTCTTTCTCGTAGCCTGGCACTTCCTCCTCTACATGACGGCTGAGCTGGTGGAATTTTCCCCGGTGATCGCCGAATGGGCGGGGTGGCCCAAACTCCGCAAGCGCCTGCACGCATTGACCCTCGGAGCCGTGGTACTGGGCATCACGCTCTCGACGTTGCACCAGTCCGGGCTCGGGGCGCTCTACCTGATGGCCGAGACGAAGATTCACCCGCTCTGGTATTCGGAGTTCATTCCGATCCTCTTCCTGGTTTCGAGCATCTTTGCCGGACTCTCGATGGTGATCTTCGAGGGGACGATCACCCACAAGGTATTCCGGGATCGGCTGGGTCAGCCGCTGCGCGAGGGGCATGACGGAATCCTGATCGGGCTGTCACGCATCTGTGCCGGGACGATGTTCGCGTATCTCGGCGTCCAGGTGATCACCTTCGTGCACCAGGGCCGTGCGGTATGGCTGGGCACGGGGTGGGGCGCCTGGTACCTCCTCGAGATCCTCGGGCTCGTCGCGCTGCCGGCAACGCTCTTCCTTCTCGGTGCGCGCCGCAGAGACACCCGGTTGATCAAGTCGGCAGCCATCCTCACGCTGATTGGAATCATCATCAATCGTCTCAACGTCACCGTCATCGGGTTCCAGTGGAACGCACCGGTCCGATATGTCCCGTCCTGGCAGGAGATCGTAGTGACACTGGGCGTGATCTCGGCCGAGATCTGGGTGTTCCGCTGGGTCATCAATCGCATGCCGGTGCTGGACTTCCACATTCGACCGGACACGCGGGAATCCGCGGAGGCCTCCGCCGCCTCGGCGGCATGAACGGAAAGGATGCTTCGCCATGTATGCCATGGTTCAGCCCGAGTTGTTCGGAACGAAGGGCATCGAATACATCGTCGTCATCAGCTTTCTTCTGCTTCTGACCGTTGCCTGGCAGCTCATACGGGCGCCGGCCGGCGCGCTCTCCGAGTCCGATGCCGACGAACGGGCCGACTGGAGAAACGTTCTCCGTGGAATCGCCTTCCCGGGCAACGAGGTCTTCTTTCACCCGGGGCACTCCTGGGCCCGTCTGGCTGGAAGCGACGGAGAGGTCGTGATCGGGTGGGACGACTTCGCGCGCCGACTCATCGGTCCGCCCGACAGGATCCAGTTGCCGCCGAAGGGCACCCGGGTGCACGCGGGCGATCCGGCGTGGACGATTACCGCGGGAGGAAGGGAACTTCCGATGGTCTCGCCGGTCGACGGTGAGGTCGTTCAGCTCAATGACCGGGTTGTCAACGAGCCGGCGACGGCCAGTCGGGATCCCTATGGAGACGGCTGGCTGATGAAGGTGCGAGTTCCCGCCGTCGAGCCCGTACGTCGGAATCTCCTGACCGGACCACTGGCTCGATCGTGGGCGGAGCTCGCTGAGCGATCGCTCCAGGGACTCGCTGTCAGTGCGCCCGATACTGCCCTCGGTGCCGTGATGGCCGATGGAGGAGAGCCCCGATTCGGACTGGCACGAACGCTGGCGCCTGACGACTGGGAGGAGATCGTGCTCGGATTCCTCCTCGTCTCCCCCACGAATGTGACGAAAGACGAAGAAGTCCTGACGTGAGAGTACGGTGGCCGAGTCAGCCGATCGTACCACCGGCCGAGGGGGACCGATGAATCGAAGCGAATGTGCAAGTCGGGTAGTGGAGCTTCCGTGCGTCTGGTCTCTGGCAGGGGTGCTTGGCATGCATCCATGCGACAGGGAATACGATTGTGACAGCTGCGAACTCTATCATGCTCTCTCCGGAGGACACGCGATCGACGAGGAATCCGCGATCCGGTGTCCGAATCTGTCCCAGACTCAGCAGCGTATCGAGGCAGAAGTGGGACAGTTCGTCTCGAACCTGATGGCGGGTTGTCGTCTCGACTTCGGCCGATGGTACGGGGGCGACGGTGTGTGGGTACGAGCTGCCGGAGAGGATAACGAGCTCGAAGTCGGCCTGGTCGGCTGCGTATGGAGGATCCTCGAGCCCGTCGAGGAGATCGTCGCGCCTCGCGCCGGGGTGAGCTTCGAGGCCGGCGAGACCTGCGGTTGGTTGCTCCGATCGGAGCGGGCGATACCGCTTCGCCTTCCCGTCGGGGGCACCGTAACCGAGGTGAACGCACCGCTCGTCGAAGCAATCGGAATCTCGGGACACGTGGATGGGCGCGACAAATGGCTGTTTCGCGTTCGATCTGCGCTACAGACTTCGGAGGTGCCACGACTCTTCCGGGGGGAGGATGCGCTGATCTGGCACCTTCGTCGGCTCCGGATTCTCAAGAGTCACATCCGCGGCGCACTCGACGCCGATCGGCTGGCGGTGGGCGCCGTCATGGCCGATGGAGGAGAGCCACAGATGAATCTCGAGAGAGTCCTGGGTCCGGATCGATTCGCCGCGATGATCGACGCCCTGTTCTGAGCGGGACGGCAAACCGGACAGCGCCGCGCGCCGCTTCCCGTCGGCGATACTCCGGCACGCATTCTGCTGCGCTGAGAAGCTGCAGGAGGGCCCCGCTCCGCGCCATTCGGACACGGGTGCGACAGGCCCTGCGAAATGCTGAGGACTCACATGGCCGCCTCGTCCTGGCCCACGAGATTCCGCTCGTCCCTGAGTGCCCGCCTCTTCGTCGTGCTCCTTGGCGCCGTGCTCCTGATCCTGGTCGGGAATCACCAGATCGCCAACTGGATCCGGACACGCGTGGTGCAGGAGGAAGTGCTCTCCGGTGCGGAGCGGGCGAGTGCGTTCCTCGAGGGAAGCCTGCTCACGGAGATGGCCGAGAACAATCGCCGGCACATCGACGACGCCATCCGAAGGCTCGGCGAGGGACCGGATGTCGTGGGAGTCCGGATCTACAACAAGAGGGGAGAGGTCGCGTTCTCGTCGGACTCGGCGGAGATCGGTACCCGGGTGGACCTGCAGGCCCAGGCCTGCTTCGCCTGTCATGAGACGGCACACCCGCTTTCTTCCCCGAGTATCGAGGATCTCTCCCAGGTCCACGTGCACGAAGCGGGATTCCGGGTCCTTCGCCTCATCACGCCGATCCGGAATCGGGAGGGATGCGCATCCGGCTGTCACGTTCACAGCTCCGACGACACGGTGCTGGGTGTCCTGGATGTCCAGATGTCACTCGCCCGAACCGATTCGGCGATGCTGCGGGCCGAGCGATCGAGCGTCGGAATCGGAGTGGCGATCGCCTTGCTCCTCGGAGCCGCCCTGGCCTTCATCGTTCACCGCGCCGTGCACCGACCCACCCGCCAGTTGATCCGGGGCACGGAAGCGCTGGCGTCCGGCGATCTCGAGGTTCGAATTCCGGTGGCACGCAACGACGAGTTGGGGCAGCTCGCGGATTCCTTCAACCGGATGGCCGGCAGCCTGGAGCAGGCGAACGACGAACTCAGGCAATGGTCCGAAACCCTCGCCGAGCGAGTGCGCGACAAGACGCAGGAACTGGCTGCCATTCACAAGCAGATGGTGAGGGTCGAGAAAACCTCCTCGCTGGGGAAGATGGCGGCGACCGTGGCCCACGAGCTGAACAACCCGCTATCCGGAATCCTGACCTGCTCGCGGTTGGTGGCTCGAAAGGTCGAGCGGGCGCTTCCACCGGGTGAAGCGCGCGACGGGGCCCTCGAGAACCTGGAGCTGATTCGGTCGGAGTCCGTTCGTTGCGGCAATATCGTTCGGGACCTCCTGACGTATGCGCGGGAAGGCACGCACGAGCTCGCTCCCGCGAGGCTCCACGCCCTCATTGCACACGCGAACAGCCTCATGGGCCACCACATGCAGCTCGGCTCCGTGGAGCTGGAGACGGATCTCGCCCTCGAGGAAGACGAGATCTTCTGCGACGGCGAGCAGATCGTTCAGTCACTGCTGGCCCTGATGATCAATGCGATCGAGGCGATGCCGGAGGGAGGCAGACTCACCCTGACCACGGCCGCCGACCCGACTGACAAACGATTCGTACTCCTGCGTGTCGCCGACACCGGCTCCGGCATTCCCCCCGAGGTCCGGGACCACATCTTCGATCCATTTTTCAGCACGAAGAATGAGACGAAGGGCGTCGGACTCGGACTCGCCGTTGCATTCGGGATCGTGCGGCGGCATGGCGGCACGATCTCCGTCGATTCGGTGCCCGGCCAGGGTGCCACATTCACGCTGCGGCTGCCCCGGCGGCCCACCCGGCCGTTCCGGCCGGAATTCGAATCCGCCGCTGTCACGGCCGGCAGCGGTGCGGCCGACGAGGAGGTCGGATGAGGCACAGGAAGCCACGGATCATGATCGTGGATGACGAGCATTCCGTCAGGACATCGCTTCGCGAATGGTTCCTGGAGGATGGGTTCGACGTCGTCACGGCGGAGGATGGCCTCGATGCGCTGAAGAAGCTGGACTCGGAACCCCCCGACCTGATGGTCCTGGATCTCAAGATGCCCGGCATGGATGGCATCAGCCTTCAGCGCAGACTGCGTGAGGTCCACCCGGACTTGACGATCATCGTTCTCACCGCTTTCGCCTCCGTAGAGACCGCCGTCGAGGCGCTGAAACTCGGGGCCTTCGATTACGTGACGAAGCCGGTGGATCCCGACGAGCTCAGCCATACGGTGAGGCGGGCTCTCGAGCGCAAGCAGCTGACCGACGAGAACGCGCGACTGCGCGACAAGGTCACGCAGCTCTCGACAGCTTCTCCGATCATCGGACGAAGTCGGGGCATGGAACGGGTCATGGAGCTGGTGGGCACGGTTGCGGAGACCGATGCAAGCGTCGTGATCCGGGGAGAGAGCGGAACCGGTAAGGAGTTGATCGCCCGCGCGATCCATGCAGCCAGCCCCCGGCGATTCTTCCCGATCGTCGCCGTCAACTGCGGGGCGATTCCGGAGTCACTCCTCGAGAGCGAGCTGTTCGGGCACGAGAAGGGCGCATTCACCGGCGCGCACTATCGCAGGAAGGGAAAGCTGGAGCTCGCCAACGGAGGTACGCTGTTTCTGGATGAAATCGGCGAGATCCCGGCGAAGATGCAGGTCGATCTCCTGCGGGTTCTGGAATCTCACCGATTCAGCCGGCTGGGCGGAGCTCAGGAGATCGAATCCGACTTTCGCCTCGTCTGTGCGACGAACCGTGATCTCGAGGCTCTGGTCCGGGAGGGCAGATTCCGGGAAGACCTGTACTACCGGATCCACGTGTTCTCCATCGAGCTCCCCCCGCTCCGTGAGCGCCGCGAAGACATCCCGCTGCTCGTGGAGCACTTCGTGGAGAAGCTCTCGCGATCGATGGGCAAGCCATCGAAACAGCTGAGCGATGAGTCCGAGCAGTTGCTGCAGGCCTACGGCTGGCCCGGCAACGTTCGCGAGCTGGAGAATGCGATCGAACGGGCGATGGTCGTCGGCACGACCGGGTGGATTCGGCCGCAGGACCTGCCCCTTCAGGTGGAGCAGGAAGCGGTCCGACCTCGGGACCGTTCCCTCGAGTCGCTGGAGAGCGAGCACATCGCCCGCGTGTTGCGCGAGGAATCGGGCAACGTTTCCCAGGCGGCTCGCGTGCTGGGAATCGATCGCGGCACGCTGTACAACAAGATCAAGAAGTACGGGATTCGATCCGGGTGAAGCCGGAGATCCTGCTGGCGTACCTGGGTGACTTCCGGCCGGACTGGTCGGAGGAGCTTCGCCGCCGAGTGACCGCTGCGACCGACCACTTCGTCCGCTCCCAGCCCCTCGGGATCGATCTCACGCACTTCTTCGATCCTGATCGTCAGCAGTATCACGCCACTCTCCTGCTCGCGGAACTGCTGCGCCACCTTCCGCCCTCCGGCGGGAGAATCGTGGGGATTACGGCCGAGGACCTCTACATTCCCGTGCTCACCTTCGTGTTCGGCCAGGCCCAGCTCGGCGGTCCCGCTGCCGTCGTGTCGGTCATGCGACTGCACTCCCAATTCTATGGACTTCCCCCCGACGAACGACTCCTCGTCGATCGCGCGGTCAAGGAAGTCGTCCACGAACTGGGACACGGCTTCGGGCTGGTTCACTGTCCCGACAGGACGTGTGTGATGTCGTCTTCCACCTACGTCGAAGACGTCGACCTGAAAGGCGAGCGGTACTGTGCCGAGTGTACCGGCCTGCTTCTCTCAGGCGCCGCGGGGTCGCCGGTCAGCTGAGTCCCGAACCACCCGGTTCGAGATTCGCGTCCCGGGAGGGCAGGTCGGGTTCGGACCGACAGCCGGGTTGCGCCACGGCGATCGTCCCGTATCCTCAGCCCGGCCCGTTCCGGGTCCGGACATCCGCATGAGCGCGGGGACCCGGCAGCGGGAGCGAATCCACCAACGGAGCGATCCATGCCGAAATGCTGGTTGATGAAATCCGAGCCCGGTGCCTACTCGATCGACGATCTGGAACGAGATGGTGTGACCTCCTGGGACGGCGTGCGCAACTATCAGGCACGCAATTTCATGCGCGAGATGAATGAAGGTGATGCGATCCTGTTCTACCATTCGAATGCGGATCCCCCGGCGGTGGTCGGGATCGCCCGGGTGGTCACGAAGGCATATCCGGACCACACCTCCTGGGACCCGGACAGTCGCTATTTCGATCCCAAGTCGAGTCCCGAGGATCCCCGCTGGTGGATGGTCGACATCACGTTCGTCGAGAGGCTCCCGCGTCCCGTTCCGCTCTCGGAGCTGAAGGCCGAGCCGGCGCTCGAAGGAATGCTCGTAACCGGGAAGAGCCGGCTGTCCGTTCAGCCTGTGGAGCAGAGGCACTTCGACCGCGCAGTCGAGCTCGCGCGAACGGAGGAGTCGTGAGCGGCGATCGCTGGCGGCTGGCGGATATCTATGCCGATCACTCGGATTGGGAAGCAGATCTCGCGGAATTGGCTCTCTTGCCGGACCGGATCTCCGCCTACCGCGGTCGGCTGACCGAGGGTCCTGGAGTCCTCGTAGAGTGCCTCGACGCGTACTACGACGGTCTGAAGCGACTCTACCGCGCCTCCTCCTATGCCTCGATGCGGCATCACGAGGACACGCGAGTGGGAGAAACGGCCGAGATGGAACAGCGGGCGCGCCTCGTGGGCACCGCTGTGTCGGAAGCTGCCAGCTTCATCGACCCCGAGATTCTTGCAGTCGGTGAGGCGACGATTCGGGCGTGGCTTGACGAATTCGCTCCGCTGAAGCGCTATGCGCACGCACTGGATGACCTCCTGAGGCGCGCCGAACACACCCTGTCGCCGGCTGAGGAGGAGATCGTGGCCACGGCCGGCCTGATTACGGACGCCCCCTATTCCGTCTATTCGATGCTGGCCAACGCGGACTTGCCCTGGCCCACCGTCACGCTCTCCGATGGCACCGAGGCGGTCCTCGACCAGTCCGCCTACGCGCGACTGCGCGCCTCCTCCATCCGGCAGGATCGCGAGACCGTATTCGGGGCATTCTGGAGCAAGTGGGCCGAGTACTCCCGCACCTTCGGTGCGACGCTGTACGGGCAGGTGAAGCGCGACCTCTTCCGGGCTCGCGTCCGCAAATACCCGAGCTCGCTGGCCGCGGCGCTCGATGCCGATCGAATCCCCGAGCGGGTCTACCGGACTCTGATCGACGCGGCGAACGAGGGGCTCCCAGTCCTGCATCGCTACTTCCGTCTCCGTGCCCGGATGCTGGGTCTGGATCAGCTTGCCTACTTCGATATCTATCCGCCGCTGGTGCAGACCGATCGTACATTCGAGATCGACGAGGCGAAGACGATCGTTCTCGAGGCCGTCGAACCACTCGGACCCGAGGCGTCCGCGATTGTCGCGGAGGGATTCGATGGCGGTTGGATGGATGTCTACCCGAGACCCGGCAAACGGCCGGGGGCTTACATGAACGGACACGTGTACGATGTTCACCCGTACGTGCTGATGAACTATACGGACGACTATCGCTCCGTCTCGACGCTGGCCCACGAATGGGGCCATGCGCTGCATTCGTGCCTCGCGAATCGTTCCCAGGACTTCGTCGACGCCGGCTATTCGATCTTCACGGCCGAGGTCGCCTCGACCTTTTTCGAAGCACTCCTCCTGGACCGGATGCTGAAGCGATCGAAGTCCGACGACGAGAGGATCTTCTTCCTCGGTCACGCCCTGGAGGGTCTTCGCGGTACGTTCTTCCGCCAGACGATGTTCGCCGAGTTCGAGCTCTCGATACACGAAGCCGTCGAAGGCGGAGAGGCGCTGTCGGGCGACCGGCTGACATCGATGTACGCGGAGTTGCTGCGGCGGTACCATGGGCACGATGAAGGCGTCGTGTCGATCGACGATGCTTTCACGGTGGAGTGGGCGTACATCCCGCATTTCTACTACAACTTCTATGTGTACCAGTACGCCACTTCCGAGGCCGCGTCGGCCCTGATGGCGGAGCGGCTTCTGGAGGGAGAGCCAGGAGCGGGGGAGCGCTTTCTGGACCTGCTGCGCGCCGGCGGATCGGACTATCCGTATGACCTGATGGTCGGCGCCGGTGTGGACCTCGCGGAGCCGGAACCCTACAGGGCCCTTCTCCGTCGCATGGAATCGATCATGGACGAGATCGAGGCGCTGCTCGGCGCGTGAATCAGGTCGTGTCTTCCGCCGGTGGGATCCGGGCGGGGATCGCGTACAATGATGCCTGTTCGGCCCAGTACTCCCAGCCGATGCCGACGAGAGTCCCGTCTCGCAGCACGACCGGGGTGAGCTCGTCGTCGGTCACCTGTCCGTCATCGTCGACGACGCGCGTGTAGTAGAACAGGACCTCCCAGTCGGACCCGGCCGCCTCGTAGAGCTCGTTTCGGTGCGGATTCTGAAGCACCGGCCTCGGGCCGCCGATCGGAACCTGCAAGCTGTTCACGCCGAGCGTATCCTCTGCGATCCCGACCGGGCCGGCCGATTCCGTTCCGGCTGCGCTCACGCTCGCGGTTCCCATGACGTCGAATACCTGGTCTCGCGTCATGCCCGTTCTCAAACGGTCCAGATTGTCCAGATTCGTCTCGCGAAATCCCCCGGCGGACGCACAGGCGGCAAGAGCCAATCCCATGCCGAGTGCAGCGAACACACCGGCGCGGACGGCAGGAGAGGTACCAGAAAAAGAACCTCCGAGCAATCTGAACATGCGTGGTCTCCCGCGGGAATTCCATTCGATGTCGGGCGGAATCGGCCCGCATACAATCATATGCGAAACAGGCCCTGCGAGGAACGGCTCGTGGGCGCGATCGGCCAGACTGGATGCAGCGGGGCCGGTGCCGCTATCTTGTTTGGCGCCGGGAAGCTACCGGACCATCGCGACGCTGGCGGGGATTCCCCTCAGCCGACGCTGCCGTCGAAAGGAGCGAAGATGGAACTGCAGGTTCTGGTGCAGGGGCCGGACACGGTTCACCCCATCATGGTGGACGCACCGGACAGCGAAAACCCCAAGCGGATCTACGCGGAAGCGCTCGCACAGGGCGCACCGGTAGTCTGCTTCGGGAAGAGCTGCTTCCGGGTCGATCGGATCCTCGGGATCGTGATCCGCACGACGTTCGTCGACAAGGACAAGTGGTAGCCGGGCCTTCGCGTCAGGCGCGTGAAGAGCGGTACCCGGGGCAGTTCAGCCCGCGTACAGGTCGATGATCCGCTCGATGGCCCGCCGGCACACACGGCAGAAGAATTCCGCTCGTGTGAACATGATGCAGTCGATTTCCGACCGGTAGAGCCCGTTCGCCTCGTACATCGCTCCTTCGAACGCTCCCACTCGATTCGCGAACTGCATCGCCGCGAGCAGTTCGCGCTCGACCTGACGCTGTCGGGCAAAGAGGTCGTCGAAATCCGACTCCCGGGCCGAGCGCTCGACCAGTGCCCTCCGCTCGGCTCGAATCCGGTTCGAATGCTCTTCGTACGTCTCCTTGTCCCACGGCGTCGGAAGCGGCGTGCCCGGCTCGACCAGGTCTGCCCATTTCAGGGCCCGAGGATCGCGCAGGGCGGTCACGTTGGGCTCCCAGGGTTCCGGGTGCTTATCCCCTCCGGTCTCGTATGACACGTCCGAGGTGTAGTACTCGTCGGCGAGCCCCGCGAAATGGTGCCCGAACTCGTGAACGAAGACGTAGTCCGCGAATTCCGTATCGACGGCCACCGTTGACTGGAAATTGAAAATCCCGCCTCCGCCGTACTGCTCCTCGTTGACGAGAATCTCGACGAACTCGTAGGGAACGCCCGACAGGGCCTCTCGCAGAGCTCGATTGTCGAGGGTGAGCAGGTATCGTTCGGAATCGAAGATGTTGAACTCGGTCGAGAGCGGCGTGCGACGGAATTCCCCCACGTGCGGCCTGTTCACGCCTTCATGCTCGGCCGGCAGGAAAACGGCGAGGACATTGAAATCGTCCCGGCGGGAATGAAACGGCTCGGTTTCGAACAGAGCCTCGCTCAGGCGTCGGGCGTCGGACAGGAATTTCGATTCCTGCTCGAGGGTGTACCCCTCTCCGACGAGGACGAGGTCCACCTTCTCGGAAGGCGGACCGCTCTGAAAGATCGTGTGCACCGGGCCGCCGGGGCCACGATCGGCAGCGTTGACGAACCTCGAGTCGGGATCGACGACCGTCTCCCAGATCTGAGTGAAGGCCTGCGGTCCCGTCCGTCTGTGCAGAGCGACCCTGACCGGATCCAGGGGCCAGGGGAAGCGCAATGACTCGTGAAACGTCTTCTCCACGTCCGCCGCTTCGGCCGTCGTTTCCCACTCGCCGTAGATCGATGCGAATCCGCGGGAGTAGAGCAGGGAGCCGGAGTCGGCATCCCGGACCTCGAATCGGAACTTGCCCATATTCGATTCGTCGACGAGACGATCACGGGGTCCGGCCCAGGGACCGTCGGAGACCACCCGGTCGAGGCTGATCACTTCCAGCTCCGCAGACCCCGAGTGAAAGTAGTCGATACGCATCGTTCGATCGACGAAATGGTCGTGGAAGGCGGGATTCTGGGCTCGCAACTCGGCCGACCCGAGAGACACGGTCAGCAGTGTGGCCAGGGTGACCGGACGGATCCTGGAGGTCATTGTTCGACTCCTCGCACGGGCAGGCCCGGGACTCGGCGAAGGGGTGCGGGGCCCGAGCCGTGCGCCTCAGCGGGTGATATCATGAATCCGGTCAAGGATTCTCAGGGCACCGCGGGCGCGGCGAACGGGAATAAGCTATTCCTGCGCCGCGACCAGCGCGACGGTCGTCGACAACGGTGGAGGCTTCGAGGATGGACGTCGAGCGGGTGGAGCGACAGATCGAGGAAGCGGTGCGCGACGAAGGACGGTCCGGACGCCTGCGGCGCGCTCTCTGGGAACACTCCCGTCAACACGGCCAGGAGGCGGGAGCCGCAGATCTCGACGGAGCCGTCGGATTCGTGGTGGACTACGTCAGGCACGTTCCCGGCCTGTTCCGCGACGGCATGGAGACGGCGAGGATCGCCGGTCTCGAGGCGGAAATGTCATCCGTGCTGGAGTCGGCTGCCTCGTACTGGGCGATGGCCGAAGACATGATTCCCGATCGGCTGGGCCTGCTGGGTGTGCTCGACGACGCGTACTGCTCGCTGACCCTGCTGCAGGCGCTTTCCGACCGTCACGAATCCGAGACAGGTCGTCGCCTGTTCAGCCCGGATCTGGCGTCGGCGAACGAGGCGATGCGTCGATTGATCGGAGAACCGATCGCGTCCCAGCTCGACATGTACGTCGGTTCCCGGTTCAACGCCGATCCCATGCTGCAGATGTCCCGAGCCCTCACCTCGCTGTCACGGACCTCGGAAGGGCTGCGATTGCCGGCCGGTCCAGGCATCTGGGACGGAACGACCGTCGAGGAGGTGGTGCGCACCCATCTCGGATCGGTGGGCCTGGCATAGCTCGCGTCGCAGGGAACGATCCGAGACGGAGCAGGCGTCGAAGAAACATCAGGTGACGCACTGTAAGACTAACTGAAATAGATCACTATACGATTGTGTGCCGTTTTCCAGAAACGACCCTCCGGCACATCGCGTCGCTCGATTGGGAAGCGACAGGCGGCAGGTGTCGGCGATCCTGTCCCGGGGCGGGTCGGAGGTGTAGCTTGGCATCGCGTTACCAACCGCCCCAAGGAGGAGGCTCATGCCCGCACCATCTCAGACGATTTCCGGTTCCGCGATGCTTCCAGCCGAAGAAGTGTTTCCCACGCTGGAGCAGAACATTCTCGTGGATGGCTTCCATATCGTCATCGACCTCGAGCGTTCGCACGGCTCCACGATGGTCGATGCACTCGAGGGTAAGGAGTACATCGACTGCTACACGTTCTTCGCAACCCTGCCGGTCGGGCACAATCATCCGGGACTCGAGGATCCGGAGTTCCGGGATGCGCTGATGCGGGCCGCGATCGAGAATCCGGCCAACAGCGACGTCTACTCTCGCGAATTCGCCTCCTTCGTGCGCACGTTCCGGGAAATCGCCGTTCCCGAGGAGTTCCGGTACCTGTTCTTCGTGGCAGGTGGCGCCCTGGCGGTCGAGAACGCGATGAAGGCGGCCTTCGACTGGAAGGCCAGGAAGAACCGCACGAAGGGGATCGACGGGGGCGGAGATCGCATTCTCCACTTCAAGGAGGCCTTCCACGGTAGGAGTGGATACACCCTCTCCGTGACGAACACCGATCCGAACAAGACGGCGCTGTTTCCGAAGTTCGACTGGCCGCGCGTCACGAACCCGAAGGTGAGTTTCCCGATCGACCTGCGCGCCGTCGCCGAAGCCGAAGCGGCGTCGGTCGCCGAGATCGAGCGGGCCTTCGAGTCGGACCCGCATGGTATCGCCGCGATTCTGATCGAGCCGATCCAGGGCGAGGGGGGAGACAATCACTTCAGGCCGGAATTCCTGCGGGAGCTTCGGAGGATCGCCGACGAGCGGGATGCGCTGCTGATTTTCGACGAGGTTCAGACGGGGATGGGCACGACGGGGGCCATGTGGGCGTTTCAGGCGCTCGGCGTGACGCCGGACCTGGTGGCTTTCGGAAAGAAGACGCAGGTATGCGGCGTCATGTCTACGCGACGGATCGACGAAGTCGAAGACAACGTGTTTCACCTCTCTTCGCGTATCAATTCGACATGGGGCGGAAACCTGGTGGACATGATCCGGTGCGCCCGTTATCTCGAGATCATCCGCGATGAGGACCTGGTTGCGAATGCCGGGCGGGTCGGCGCGTACTTCCGGGATCAGCTAGCGGGACTGGAGACGGAATTTCCGGGTACGGTGAGCAATGCACGCGGCCTCGGACTGTTTCTCGCCTTCGACCTGCCGGACGGTCCCGCACGTGACGCCGTCCGGACCTACTGCTGGCAGGCGGGCCTCGCCACGCTCACCTGTGGCCCCCGCTCTCTGCGATTCCGACCGTCACTGATCTTCTCGGAGGCGGATGTGGATCGGGCGATCGCGATCCTCCGGCCCGCCCTGGCGAGCGTGGCTTGAGTGAGACCGTTGACGGACGCTAGACGGAGCGATCAGGGAGTGTCCAGCTCCGCGTAGCGGATCAGGCCCTCCCGGTGCAGCAGCCGAACGAAGGCGCCGAGTCGCTGTTCCACGGGCTCGGCGCTTTCGCCGTATGTCTCACGGAGTGCGGCCGCCACTTCGCCTACGGTCGTGTCTCCGTCGAATCGGCGCCAGGCGAAGGTGCCCGTCTCGTCGAGCTTGAGCTTCGGGGTGCCGAGCCAGTGATCGACTCGCGAGGCGAACCCCCTCGCTCCTCTGCGCTTCGGGTGCCACCGGGTCAGCATTGCCGGCCCTTCGCCATCCGTCCAGTCGGCCTGCCGCACCGGCCGCAGGTGCAGCAGGTTGACCCCTTCGTGGCGTGGCGTGCGCCACCCGGGGCGACCGATCCTCACGGGGCGGCTCCGGCTCTGCGCGGCCTCAATCGCGGCCGTTCACTTCCTTCAAAGGCAGCCACGCGAGCAGCCAGATCACGACCGGGTAGATCAGCAGGCCCAGCAGAAAGCTCGGTTCGCCTGATGGCGTGAGCGCTTCCAGCGCCCGCCCGATCGCGGGAACGAAGTCCGAGCCCATGAAGAGGAATGCTAGAAGAACGGCCATCAGCGACTCGCCGGCGATGAATCCCGAAGAGAGCAGGATCCCCTTGTTCGTCGCCGCGGTGCGCTCGTGGTCGGTCGCGTTGCGCTTATCCAGGCCACGGGTGAAGCCCCAGTGGATCAGTCCGCCGACGAAGATCGCCGCGGTGGAATAAAAGGGCAGGTACATCCCGACAGCGATCAGCATCGGTGCGGGAGCTTCGACCAGGATCAATCCGAGGGCGAAGAACATGCCGACGATCACGAGCGGCCACGCCATCTCGCCGCCCACGATGCCGTTCGCGATCAGCGCCATCAATCCGGCCTGGGGCGCCGGCAGTTCTGCAGAGCCGATCGTATAGGCGCCGTGCATGACATTCAGAGCCACCGCCAGAACCAGGGAGGCTCCGATCACCCCGATGATCTCGCCGACCTCCATCCGCCACGGCGTGCCGCCGAGAATGTGCCCGACCTTCAGGTCCTGCATCATGTCGCCGGCGATCCCGGCTGCACAGCAGACCACTCCGGCTACGGCCAGAACCGCGGCCACGCCGTGCACGTCGGTGAGTCCGATCGCGACCATGAGGATCGCCGCGATCAGCAGGGCACTGAGCGTCAGTCCCGAGATCGGATTGTTGGAGTTGCCGATCAGGCCCACCAGGTATCCGGCCACGGCCGCGAAAAGGAAGCCGAGAACCACCATGACGACGGTGAGAATCAGCGCTCCCACCACGTTCTGTGCGAAGTACCAGTAGAGAAAGAACGTCGCGATCGCCATGACGCCGATTGCAGGGATGACCCGGCTGAACGGAAGATCGATATCGGTCCGGTCGCGAGTCTCGCCCTCCGCGGCGGGGCCAATGTCTCCGAAGGCCTTTCGGATCCCAGAGACCAGCGGCCCTCGCAGGTTGTAAAGCGTGTAAAAGGCGGCCACGATCATGGTGCCCACCGCCAGTGGCCTTACCTGGTTGAACCACACGTCCTCGGAGAGCGCGATCAGGCCGCCCGGATCGGCGGCAGCGGCCTCCGAGAGCGCCGGATTGAGGAAGACGGCCAGCGGAACGAGAAACAACCACCCGATGACGGCCCCGGCGAACACGACGGACGAGAGCCGGAGGCCGATGATGTACCCGACGCCCATCAGCATCGGAGACGCCGCCGGACTCGACAGGTAGAGTCCTCCCCCGGGGTACTCCGTCGGGACGCCGAGGATCTCGATACTGGATCGGCCGAATTCGACGACGGCCTCCGTCTTCTCCTTGATCAGCAGAATCCCGTTGCTGTTCTTGAACAACTCCCAGAAGGCGGCGAGCCCCAGACCTCCGACCACATATTTCGCCCCCGTCTGTCCGCCCTGACCGGCCTTGACGATCTCGGCCGCGGCAACGCTCTCGGGGAAGGGGAGGTCCGCCTCGACAACCAGGGTGCGACGGAGGACGATGACGAACAGAACGCCCAGCACGCCTCCGATGAACATGATCGCCGTGCTCTCCCAGTACCGGAGAGTGTCCCAGGCGCCGGTAATGACGAAGGCGGGGATCGTGAAGATCGCACCCGCCATCAGCGACTCACCCACAGATGCCGTCGTGCGCGCGATGTTCTCCTCGAGGATCGTCCCGTTGAACGGGCGCAGGACGGCCATCGCCACCACGGCGGCGGGGAAGGCCGCGGCCACGGTGAGGCCCGCCTTCATGCCCACGTACGCATTCGCCGCGCCCAATACGATCGCCATGACCACGCCGAGGGCAACGGCCTTTACGGTGAGCTCTGCCATGTCCGTGGTGACGGGCACGTAGGGCACGTGTTTCTGATCGCTCATCGGACCTCCACCGGCACGAGCCGGTGCTCTGCGCGTGAATCGCTGGGGATCGAACGCGAACGTTCCGCCGTTCCGGCAAGTTGCATCCCGCGGTCGGCGCCCGCCAGCGGCCGACGGTTCCACGTTCGCTCCGGATCCGTGGACGGGAACGAGTGTCCGTAGTATCGTCCCGGGTCCGGTCCCGACCGGCACAGGCCCGCCTCCGGACGATCGGTCCGGTCCGCGGGCAGACAAGCTTGCCACTCAGAGAAGGAGCACTGCCATGTCGTTCGTTTCCGAGCTCCAGCCCACAGCGCTCTGGAGCCATTTCGATACGATTCTCACGATCCCCCGCGGCTCCAAGAAGGAGGAAGCCGCTCGAGCGCACGTCGTGGCAATCGCGGAGAAGGCCGGGCTGGAGCACGTGGTGGACTCCGTCGGAAATGTCGTGGTCCGAAAGCCGGGCACGGAAGGTCGAGAGAGCGCTCCGACCATCGTGCTCCAGTCGCACCTCGACATGGTGCAGGAAAAGAACAGCGGGACCGACTTCGACTTCGACACGGAAGCGATCCGGCCGGTCATGGACGGCGAGTACCTCACCGCCGACGGCACGACGCTCGGGTCCGACAACGGAATCGGTGTGGCCGCGATGCTGGCGATCCTCGAGGCGGATGACATCGCTCACGGTCCGCTGGAGTTCCTGTTCACGATCGACGAGGAGACGGGGCTGACCGGTGCGGGCGGCCTCGCGGAGGACCTGCTGGAGGGTCGACGCCTGATCAACCTCGACTCGGAGGAGGAGGGGGTTCTGACGATCGGCTGCGCGGGCGGCGCCGATACTCACCTGACGCTTCCCGTGGACCGCACCGGGATTCCGGGCGACTGGCAGGCGACCTCGATCCGGGTCGAGGGGATGAAGGGAGGCCACTCGGGCGTGGACATCCACCTGCAGCGCGGAAATGCGGTTCGGCTGCTGGGACGGGTTCTGTACGCGTCGCAGCTCCGGGAGGAGCTTCGGGTGGCATCGTTCAAGGGAGGCAACGCGCACAACGCCATTCCCCGGGAAGCCGATGCCGTGATCGTGGCTCCCGCCGGGGCCACGGAAGCGATCCGCGGACTCCTGTCGTGCGAGTTCGAGGCGATCAAGGCGGAACTGCAGTCGATCGACCCGGGTTTCGCATGGAAGCTCGGGGAAGCCGATCTTCCGGCCGACGCGATCGACGCCGCCGGGACCCGGAAGATGCTGGAGCTGGTTACCGCGTTGCCGCACGGGGTTCTCGGTATGAGCCCCGACATCGAAGGCCTGGTCGAGACGAGCACGAACCTCGCGGTGGTGAAGGACGGACCGGATTCGGTGAAGGTGCTCACCAGCACCCGGAGCTCAGTGATGTCGGCGCTTGCGGCCGTCCGTCAGCGCATCCAGGCAATCGGCTCGCTCGCGGGCGCCGAAGTGCACGAGAAGGACGGCTACCCCGGGTGGAAGCCCGATACATCGTCCGAAGTACTGGCGGTCATGGCCGACGTCTACGAGACGGAAACGGGGGAGAAGCCCGAGGTCGGCGCCGTGCACGCCGGACTCGAGTGCGGGATCATCGGGGAGAAGTATCCCGGGATGGACATGATCTCCTTCGGTCCCCAGATCGACTTTCCGCACTCACCGGACGAGCGCGTGAAGGTGCCTTCCGTCGAGCCCTTCTGGCGTGTGCTGGTGGCCGCCCTGGAGCGGATGGCGGCCTGAGCGAAACTGCCCCTCGCGGCCGGCTGCGGACGATCTGAGCCGCGGTCGGCCGCAGGCGGGTTCGGGCCGGGGACCTGCACGCCGCCCTGCGATGCCGCTAGGTTCATGTCGGGAGTCGGTGGATCCTTCTGCGAGGAGTAGGGCTGATGCAGTGGAAGCGCGGTGAAGTCATGGGTCTATGGGTCTGGATCGCCGTGGCCTGGCTGATTCTCGCCTGGGTATTCAAGGACTTCTGGTGGTGGCGACCCCTCATCCGACAACTCCCGCTTTGACATCGGGACCGGCCGCCGGAACCCGCGTCGTGAGCCGTCGGCTCGAGTTCGACACGTCGGGAGACGGCACGGTGGTGGATCTGTCCGAAGCGATTGCCGAGTTCCTCGCCTCGAGTGACGCCGGTGACGGAGTCCTGACCGTATTCGTGCCCGGCTCCACGGCGGGCGTGACCACGATCGAGTACGAGCCCGGTGCGCTCGAAGACCTGCAGCGTGCGATCGGGCGCATCGCGCCCCGCGGACCCGACTATGCGCACGATCGGCGGTGGGGAGACGGCAACGGATTCTCGCACGTCCGGGCCGCGCTGCTCGGTCCCTCCGTCTCGATTCCGGTGGAAGGCGGGCGTCCCGGTCTCGGTACCTGGCAGCAGGTGGTGCTCTGCGACTTCGACAATCGGCCTCGTCGGAGATCCGCGATCCTGAACTTCGTCGGAACCCCCGGAGACGCCCTGTCCGGCTGACCTTCTGCCTCACCCTGCGTTCGCGCGCACGGGCCCTCGGGACGGCGGCTCCGCCCCGACTGATCAGGCCCGGGAGCCTCCCTCTCCTCGCCGGATGAACCAGGTCATGACCCCGAGAATCGCGAGGATCGTGAGGAGCGCGAGGATCTCGTCGACCAGGTGCGAGAACTCCACCCCCAGGCCCGGTATCGGCTTGCCCCCGCTGAGCGCTACTGCCAGGGCGAGGAGCACACCGGTGAGTCCGCCTCCACCCACCAGGCCCGAGCCGAACAGCACCCCGCGTTCCCGACGTCGCTCGGCGACGTCCGTCGGCACCTTGCGGGTGAGCGCCCAGCGCAGGAGACCACCGAGGAACACCGCCGCCATGGTATAGAGGGGCAGATAGACACCCACGGCGAAGGCGAGAACGGGGATCTTGAAGAGCGATGCGACGAGGCCGATGCCGATCCCGATCAGGATGAGCATCCACGGCAGGTTCTGATCCAGCACACCGTCGATCACGAGCTTCATCAGGACCGATTGAGGGGCCGGAAGTTCGGCCCCTCCGAGTCCGCCCGGAACGGTCGAATGCAGGAGCATCACCACCAGGACGACCACGCCTGCGGAGGTGACCACCCCGATCAGTTCGCCGACCTGCTGCTTCCACGGCGTGGCTCCCAGTATGAAGCCCGTCTTCAGGTCCTGGGACGTGTCGCCGGCGATCGAAGCCGCGATGCAGACCACCGTGCCGACCATCAACGCGGTCGCCTTGCCTGCGGTGTCGGTCCAGCCGAGCATCAGGAAGATCAGGCTGGTCCCGAGCAGAGTCGCGATGGTCATCCCCGAAGTCGGATTCGAGGTGACGCCCACCAGTCCGACGATTCTCGAGCTGACGGTAACGAAAAAGAACGCGAAGATGGCGATGCACAGCGACGCCATCGCACGGACGGGGATCGAGTCGAGCTCGCCCAGAATGCCGGGAACGAGTGTGAGAACGAGAAGGACGGCCCCGACGAACAGCAGCACCAGCTTGAAGGAGAGATCCCGGTCGGTGCGCTCGCTCGCGGGTGCCTCCTCTCCGCGACGGGAGATCTGGCTGAGTCCGAGCTTGAAGGACTCGATCATGGTCGGGATCGACTTGATCAGGGTGATGATCCCTCCCGTGGCCACCGCGCCGGCCCCGATGTAGCGGACGTAGCGATTCCACAGCTCAGCCGAAGTCATGTCGCGGATCAGCTTTTCGGTCTCCGGGAACAGCGGCTCGGAGAGGCCCGAACCCCAGAGGTATATCGCGGGAATGATCACGAGCGCCGACAGCGCGCCGCCCGCGACCATCACGGTCGCGATCCGGATGCCCAGGATATACCCGACCCCGATGAGGGGAGGGGATACGCTGGCAGAGAGTCCGGCACGCAGTGGCAGATCGATCGCGAATTTCCCGGGGACGAGCTTGAAACCATCGGTGAGAAGCTTGAAGAACATACCGACGCCGATTCCCCAGAAGACCCCCGACGCCTGCTCTCCGCCCTCCTCGGCGGCGACGAGCACCTCGGCGCAGGCCATGCCTTCGGGGTAGGGCAGGTTGCCGTGCTCTCCACGGATCAGGTAGCGCCTGAGCGGAACCATGGCGAGCACGCCGATGAGTCCCCCGCTCATTGCCAGCAGCGTCAGCTGAAGCCATTCCGGATTCAGTCCCCACATGAACAGGGCCGGAATCGTGAACAGGACGCCTGAGGCGACCGACGAGCTCGCGGAGCCGACGGTCTGCGACATGTTCGTCTCGAGAATCGAATGCCGGAGCCCGAATGCGTTCATCAGCCGGAAGGCCACGACCGTTAGTACCGCGACGGGAATCGAGGTACTGATCGTCAGGCCGGCCTTGAGACCCAGATAGGTGTTGGCCGCCCCGAAGACCATGCCGAGGACGATGCCCGTGAACACCGCCTTGATCGTGAACTCGGTCAGTGACTCGCCGGCCGTGAGTGGGATGTATTCTTCACCCGGTCGGGGTTCGTACGCGGAAGGCGGCAATGTGCGTCCGGACATCGGGGCTCCAGGACTCGGTTCACAGGTCGAGCACGGCATCGGGGCGACGCGCAACCTCGGGGGCGCCGCGTTCCGCGTCAATCGATCTCCGGTTAGGATCCCATCATGACCGCGTCAGCCGACCCGCATCCGATCGTGCTGTTCGACGGCGTGTGCAATCTCTGCCATGCCGCGGTGCGGTTCATCGTCGAGAGGGACCCGGACGCCGTGTTCCGCTTCGCTCCCCTCGAATCCGACGTCGGACGGCGATTGCTGGCCGGCTCCTACGCCGAGGGGCAGTGGCCGGACAGCGTGATACTCTTCGAGAACGGCAGGCCGTTCACCGGGTCGGAAGCAGCCCTCCGGATCGTGCGCCGACTCGGATTGCCGTGGTCGGCGCTGCGTGTGCTCAGGATCCTACCGGCCGATATCCGGGAATGGGCATACGGGGTGGTGGCGCGACGTCGGTACGACTGGTTCGGGCGGTTAGACTCCTGTCCTGTGCCCGATCCGCATCAACGGGCGCGATTCCTGTCCTGAACTCGGCGGCCGGTGTCGGCCTGAGCTCTCGCCCGTCAGGCTCCTTCGTCGGGTGGCACGATATTTACCTCCAGTCGGCCGACGCCCGCGACCTCTGCTTCCACGACGTCGCCGATCTCCAGGGGCCCGACCCCCGCCGGGGTCCCTGTGAACAGGAGATCGCCGGGCAGAATCTCCACCTGCCTCGACAGCAGCGCGATCACTCGGGGCACGTCCC
>CBDTXM010000033.1:0-22180 GCA_965364445.1 uncultured bacterium
CGGGTCTGCGCCGCCAGCAGGCGCCGGACAGCGCTCGGACGGTCTACGCTCGAATCCTCGAAATCGATCCGAAACACACGGGTGCGGCCGAGGCGATGCAGTCGCTGGCGGAGCGACCCTTCGCTCCGGCTCGCGACGAGGTCGATCTCGATGGGCCTCCAAGCCCGGGTGTCTCCGAGGATGTGGTCCTCGATGTGCCTGCGGAGCCGGCCGATTTCGATGCCCTGCTCGATGACCTCCGCGACCCCGGAATCGACGGAGCCGTACTCGAAGGGGATGCGCAGGCGCACTTCGAGCTGGGGATCGCCTTCAAGCAGATGGAGATGTGGGATGAGGCGATCGTCGAGCTGGAGCAGGCGGTGGCCGGGCGGGAAGACCCGCGCCCCGTCTGGGAGGCGATCGCCGAGTGCTGCACTCGCACGGGAGATACGGATCGGGCGCTGGACGTCCTGCTCGAGGCCGAGTCACACCCGGCGAATCTCTCCGGAGTGTCACCCGCGATCTGGTACCGCATCGCCCTGCTGCTCGAGGAGCGAGGCGATCGCGCAGGCGCGATCGAGCGACTCCGGAGGGTCGTCGAGGCTGATCCCGCATTCCCGGATGCGGCAGACAGGTTGTCCGCTCTCTCAGGGTGACGGTATTATCGGGGCGTTCTTCCAGAGGCGGCTTCGTGCCGCTCACCTGTGACCCGGGGAGAGGATGCTCGAAGCCGCACTTCCGACGCTGTCCGTGCTGCAGGCGCCCGTCCGGGAGCGACTCGTCGCGATGGACGCGGAATTGCACGGGATGATCACGGCAGACTTCGGTGCGATAAACGAGGTTTCCGAGTACCTGTTCGCGCGCCGTGGCAAGTATCTCCGGCCGACACTGCTCCTGCTCAGTAACGAGGTCGGGGGAAATCCGCAGCCTGAAGCCGTGCGCCTCGCGTCGATCGTGGAGTTGATGCACGTTGCGACGCTGGTGCACGACGACGCGGTCGATCACTCGCCGCAACGCAGAGGGATGCCCACGGTCAACTCGCGCTGGAGTCACCAGGTCGCCGTGATCATGGGCGATTATCTCTATTCGCGTGCGCTGGTGGAAGTTACGCGCATGGGAGACATCGAGGCGATCGATCTCCTCGCCAATGCATCGAACCGAATGTCGATCGGAGAAATGCGGCAGCTGGCAGCACACGATGCCCTCGAGACGACCGTGGATGACTACTTCAGTCTATGCGACTGCAAGACGGCATCGCTGATGTCGGCGGCGTGTGAACTGGGCGCCCTCGTGGGGCGAAGGGAGTACCGCGAGGCCCTGGGGGGATACGGCCACGACCTCGGAATGGCCTTTCAGATCGTCGACGATCTGCTGGATTACACGGTTTCTTCCGACGTGACCGGAAAGCCAAACGGTCTGGACCTCAAGGAGCACAAGGTCACTCTGCCGTTGATACTCGCGCTCCCCCGTCTGGAGGAGGCGGACCGCCGTGCCGTGAACGAGTTGTTTGCGAACGCGACGCCGTCGGATGCGCAGGTCGCGAGCGTGATCGACATGGTGCGGGACGTGGGTGGGCTCGATGATGCGCGCGAGGTCGCACGGAGCTACGCTGCCTCCGCTCTCGGACGGCTACAGCCGCTGCCGGACGATCCAGCGGTCGAGGTCCTGGGACTCACTGTGGAATTCGTACTGGAGCGACAGAAGTGAGCATCGAATTCAGTGGCAGGCGGCGACCCTCGGCCAAGCGGGTGACTCTGATCGTCGCCGGCGGTATGCTTCTCGGATCCTTGCTCACGGAGCTGGCTGCCCTGGCACTGCCTGCGAGTGCGGCGCGCGAGTTCTTCATCACGACCGTCGCGACGTCCCTGGGTCCCCTGACCGTCGACCTTCTCGTCGTGGCACTGACACTCGGCCCCCTGGTGCTCAGACTGAACATTCTGAGCGTCGTCGGGATACTACTTCTGGCGTGGTTCTCGCGATCTCTGCTCTGATCGCTCCCGTCTCCTGGAAGGTGAGCACATGTTCGGCAATCTCGGAATGTGGGAAGTCCTGATTCTCCTGTTCATCGTCTTGCTTCTGTTCGGCGCGAAGCGACTGCCCGAGATCGGTGGTTCGCTCGGGAAGGGAATCCGGGAATTCAAGGGTTCGCTGAAGGAGGTGGAAGGCGAATTCCGTGAGATCGGAAATTCCGATTCGCTCTCGGACGTACCGAAGAACGAGCGCGAGAAGCAGGAGCAGAACTCCGCCTGACCGATGAGCACGGACCCGGTGACCGATATCGATCGCCGGGCCCGGCCCCGCACGAAGCGTCCTGCCTGTGACGAACTGCCTTCGTCAGACCTGTCCCTGCTGAGCCCGAAGCCGGTCACGCAGGTCCACGATCTCCGCCTCGTCTCTCAGCGCCTGCACCCAGCGATTCACGCTGGTCTGAGACAGCTGTGATTCCAGCTGCAATCTCAGCTGACCTCTGACGACCTGGAACATCTCGCTGTCCGGCGTATTCCGCTGCTCCACCTGGAGAAACACGACAGCGTCACCCGCGTCGAACGGACCCGTCACGGTTCCGATCGGTGAGCCGAAGGCGGCACCCACGGCCTCGGTTCCTCGACCGAGTCCCTGTACGAACTGACCCCGGGTGAACGGGCCGGCCTGGCCGTAATTCCAGCCGAGCGCCTCCGCCGCGGCTTCGAGCGAAGCGGCCGACATCACCTGGTCAACGAGCCCCTCGGCCAGCTCGACGGCTTCCTGCTTCTGTCTGTCCTCCGCCAGGATGCTCTCGATGCGTGGGCGAGCCTCCTCGAACGACAGCCTGCCCGGCTCTGTGCGGGATACGACCTCCAGCATGTGGTAACCGGACCCGTTCTCGAAGAACTCGCTGACCTCGTCCAGCGGCGTCAGGGGATCCACGGCCCAGTCGACGCCGACTCCGAGTGAGCCAACACCGGGCACGAAATCGAATCCCTCGGTCACCGTAACGTCGCGTCGGACGTCGTGGCCCATTTCCTCGCCCGCGGCCTCGATGCCCCGGTTGAGGGCGATTCCCTCGAAATCGTCCATCGCCCGGAAGATCTCGTCCTCGCCGGCTTCTGAGAGGACGATGGGAAACAGGACATGCGCGACGCTCGCCGTGTCGCCCGTACGGTCCGTTACCGTCAGGAGACGGAAGCCTGCGGGGGTAGCGACGGGACCCGCGATCTCGCCCGTTTCCAGGGCCGCGACGGCATCGGAGATCACAGGAACGAGCTCACCCGGGCCGAATCGTCCAAGAAGTCCGCCCTGGTCGGCCGTCAGCGAATCGGCGGAATACTCTGCGGCCGCCTCCTCGAAGGTCATGTCGCCGCTTTCGATCGCCGTGAGCACCGAGTCGGCCAGCGCACGCGCCACAGCAGTGTCTGTGGCGGTCGGCGTCGTCGAGAAGCTCGCGATCCGGACAACGGCCGATGCCGGACGTGTGAAGTCTTCCTCGTTCGCCCTGTAATAGGCGCGCGAATCGGACTCGGCAATCTCGATCGCGGCGGACGGTGCCAGCTGCTCGAACGGGGCGACGATATAGGTGACCGTGGCAGACTCGTTCTGATCCCGATAGGTCTGCCAGACCTCGCCATCGCTGACCGCGGTTCCGCCCGAGATCTGCTGCGCCAGCCGCGCCCGCGGCAGTGTCTGCCGGTAGTATTGCTCGATCTGCATCAGCAGCTGCTCATCCACCGTGGGGTCGGCGAAGAACTGCTGGTACTTGGCATAGTCGAAGTTGCCGTCAGTCTGAAACGCGGGATGTCTGACCAGGTCGGGAGGCGGACTGGTTCGGAATGCCTGGCGGATCTCCGATTCGGTCACCTCGATTCCGAGCCGCTCGATCTCCTGCTCCACCAGGACATCCTGGATCATGCCTTCCCAGGCCTCGTTCTCGACCTGGCGCCTTTCCTCGTCCGTCAGTGACCGGCCGGATCGGGCCCGGGCCGCGTCGAGCGCGAAGCCGTACGCTTCGTTCCACCTGACGTTGCGTACCTCTTTTCCGTTCACCGTGGCGATGACCGGATTCACTCCCTGACTGGCTGCCTGGTCGCGCTGGTTGACCCAGTCGAAGACCAGCCAGGCGGCGAAAGCCACCGCCATCACCAACATCACCCACTTCGTATTTGCCCGAATCGAGCGCATGAACATGCGGAACGTCACTCCATCGACATGGTTCTCAGCCGGGGACTGCCCGGGCCGGTTCGGCCTTCCGGGCCGACCGAAAACAAGCGTCCAAACCTACCGGTGAACCCGTCAGCGGGCAACCGAAAATCCGGGATGGCACGGTTTGACACCCCCGAAACAGCCGGTCTACCTTGCCAGTGCCCACGCGGCCCCGCCGCGTGCATCTCATACCGATACCCGGGAGCGACGGATGCCGTTCGAGGAGTCCGCCCAGGACGAGATCAGCCGATTCGAGGAACAGTATCGAAAGCAACCCGAGAGCCTCGTATTCGCGCGCCTGGCGGATGCCTACCGGAAATCAGGGGACTCGGTGAGGGCGCTCGAGGTTCTCGAAGAAGGCATCCTCAGGCATCCGGACTATCTCAGCGCGCACATCGTGCGGGCCAGGACGTTCAGGGACCTGGGTCGCACCGAGGAAGCGCGGGTCGCCTTCGAGAGGGTGATCGAGATCGACCCGCAGAATCTCGTAGCGATTCGTGGGCTGGCTGAGATCGCGCGCGACTCCGGGGACCCGGAGTCGGAGATCACCTGGCTCGAAAGACTGGAGGCGGCCGATCCGCAGGGCGGCGATTCTGCTGCGCGCCTGGTCGAACTCCGTGACCAGTCCACTGCCGCGGAACCGGCGTCCTTCGCCGAGCCGGACGGCGGCGAATGGTGGAACGATCCGCCGCCCGAGGCTCTCGAGTCGGAGCCGCGGTTCCCGGAAGCAGCCTCAGATCCGGAGGATTTGCACCTGCCACCGGAGCCGCCTCATGCGCCGGAGGAGCCTCATGCGCTGGATGACCTGCACGCGACGCCCGTTGCAGAGGAGTCGAAGGGCAGCGATCCGGCGGCCGGGGAAGAGGACGAAGCGACCGCCGAGCGCGCCGGGGATTCCGGGGAGTCGTGGTCGGAGTTGTGGTCGGGGCCTGCCGTAGTCCCGGCAGAGGGCAGAGACCCGGATCCGATTTCCGAGGCATTGAACTCAGCCATCCTCGACGATGATCTTGCTGCGGATGCGGACGGCGAGGCCGTGAGTCCGGCGCCCGCGGATGCATGGTGGTACGAGCCCCGTGAGCCGACGGCCGACGGGCCGGATGAGGGCACGCAAGCGGCGGAAGACGACGAGGCCGGCGATGCCGACCTGCTCACCCGGACGATGGCCGATCTCTACGCGAGGCAGGGCCTGATCGACGAGGCGGAGGCGATTTATCGGGAATTGCTCGTCGATCGTCCCGATGACGAATCATTGCGCGACGGCCTCGAAGCCGTACTCGGAATGAGAGCAGCCCGCGGCGCGCGATTCTCGACTGCGATCGATCCGGTCGAGACCGAGCCGCCTCCCGAAGCCACGGAAGTCGTTCCGACCACCGATGCCACCGAAGTCGTACCGGCCACCGATGCCCGAGGATTCGAGTCAGCCATCGACGGTGACGAAGCGGTCGATGAACGGGAGGTTGAATCGGGAGGGGGCCCGGAAGGCGAATCGGTGGCCGAAGCTTCGGCCGGGGGACCCCCCGTGGCCGAGCAGCTGATCCGTGTGCTGCGGGAGGGGGAGGAGGTCGCTGACCGACTGCCGGACAGGCCCGTGCAACGAACGGTGCTCGAGCAGTGGCTGGAAAGTCTGCGGAGCTGACCGCATGCGCATTTGCGTCCTGCACGGACCGAATCTGAATCTTCTCGGACGGCGCGAACCCGACCTGTACGGCACCGAATCGCTGGACGAGATTGATGGTCGTCTCAGAGGCCGGGGCGAAGAGCTCGGAGTCACACTCATGAGCTTTCAGTCGAATCACGAGGGCGAGCTCGTGGATCACATCCAGGCCCGGGCGAACGAGACCGACGGGTGGCTCGTCAACGCCGGGGGTCTCACCCACAGCAGCGTGGCGCTTCGCGATGCGCTGGTGGCGAGCGGGAGGCCCTTCGTCGAGGTCCACCTGACGAACATTTTCGCCCGCGAGCCGTTTCGACGCAGCTCCCTCCTGTCGGACGTAGCGGTCGGCGTGGTGACTGGTTTCGGCGCACGCAGTTACCTGTTCGGTCTCGACGGCCTCGTCGAGGCACTGCGGCGCGACGAGTGAATTCCGATCGCGGCCCGGACAACAGGGAAGGCCGGCTTCGCAGTCTCCGCGATCGCCTGCACGACGAGCGGATCGACGGTCTGCTGGTTTCTCATCCCCCCGACCTCAGGTACATGAGCGGGTTCACCGGCTCGAGCGGGCTCCTGCTGGTCGAGCCCGGTCTGGCGACGCTGTTCACGGACTTTCGATACGAGGAGCAGGCGCGTGAGGAGATCGGAGGATCGATTTCCCTCGTCATCGCGTCCGATGGACTGTTCGATTCCCTCGCCGGGCGTCTGTCGGAACGGCCGCCGGGGAGCCGGATCGGCTTCGATCCCGCCGTGACCTCTGTGCAGGATCGATCCGAGCTCGAGCGGCGCTGTGGGACGGCGATCTGGGATCCCGTTTCGAGCGCGGTCGCCGACCTGAGAATCGTCAAGGACCCGGGCGAGCTCCGGAGCATCGAGCTGGCGGTCGAGCTCGCCGAGACCGCCCTCGAGGAAGCTCTCGAACGGATTCGTCCCGGCATGACCGAGCAGGAAGTAGCGGCCGACCTGGTTCACGCTCTTCGACGCTCGGGATCCGGCCCGCTCCCCTTCGAGCCGATCGTCGCTTCCGGCCCCCGCTCGGCCCTGCCTCACGCGTCGCCCGGATCGCGCAGAATCGGGCGGGGGGATCTGCTGCTCCTCGACTTCGGTGCGCGCGTGGACGGCTACTGCTCGGACCTCACGCGCGTGGTGACACTCGGACAGGCGCAGCCCTGGCAGCGGGACCTTCACGGGGCCGTGAACGAGGCGTGTCTCCGAGCGATCGGGTGCGCGGCAGCCGGCGTCCCGGCCCGCGAGGTGGATGCCGCGGCGCGCGACTTTCTCCGCGAGCTGGGTCTGGCAGACCGGTTCGGGCACAGCACGGGCCACGGAATCGGTCTGGAAGTTCACGAAGCCCCTCGAGTCCACCGGAGGGAGGATCGACCGCTGGCGGCCGGAAACGTGGTCACGATCGAGCCCGGCGTGTATCTTCCCGGGCGAGGCGGAATTCGGATCGAGCAGGATGTCGTCATAGAGGTCGGCGGACGCCGGACCCTCGGCCGCTCATCCACGGACCTGGTTGAAATCTGAAGCGAAGAGCATGGCGGATACATCAGACTTCCGGAACGGAATGGTAATCGACGCCGAAGGGGCGTTGATGCAGATCGTCTACTTTCAGCACGTCAAACCCGGGAAGGGCGGAGCGTTCGTGCGGACGAAGCTCAAGAACGTCCTGACGGGTGCCGTGGTGGAGCGTACCTTCAGGGCGGGCGAGAAGGTCACCGAGGTCCGGCTGATTCGGCGCCCGATTCAATACACGTACGCCGACGGAGACCTCTACTACTTCATGGACATGGAGACGTACGAGAGCATCCCGCTCAGCCGTGACACGATTGGTGAGGATCAGCTCAAGTACCTCCAGGAGAACATGGAGTGCGAGGGTCTGACCCGGGAGGGCGCCGTTCTGACGGTGGAATTGCCCCAGTTCGTGGAGCTCGAAGTGATCGAGACCGACCCGGGGCTTCGCGGGGATACCGCGCAGGGGGGCACGAAACCGGCCAAGCTGGCTACAGGCGCGGTCGTGCAGGTTCCCCTGTTCATCGAACAGGGAGATGTTCTCAAAGTGGATCGGACGGCTGACAAGTACCTGGAACGCGTGAACCGATGATCGATCTTGCCTGGTTGCAGAAGCTCATCGACATGGTGGACGGGTCCGACCTCGATTCTCTCGAGATCTCGAAGAATTTCGGCACCCGGATCCGCCTGTCCAAGTCCCCGACCGTCCACGTGGTCGCCGGCGCGTCAGCCGATCGCGTAGCCGGTGCCGTCGCGGGTCCGGCGATCGCGGCGCCTCAGGATCCGGCAGCAGCCTCAGGCTCCGGGTCCCCGGCGGGAGCGGTTGCGCCGCCTCCGGCCGCGCCGGCGGAAGAATCTCAAGCGCCGGCCGCATCGACTCTTCTCGAGATCACATCGCCGATGGTCGGAACGTTCTACCGGGCTCCCGCCCCCGACGCGCCGCCGTACGTGGAGATGGGCGACCGCGTCTCGGACGGGCAGACCGTGTGCATCCTCGAGGCGATGAAGCTGATGAACGAGCTCGAGTCCGAGGTCGCCGGAACGGTTCGGGAGATCTGCGTGCAGAACGGTGACCCGGTGGAGTATGGCCAGGTCCTGTTCCGCATCGAGCCCGACTGACCTGCCGAGCGCCGTGTTCGACAAGATCCTGATCGCCAATCGCGGCGAGATCGCGCTCCGGGTCATCCGTGCCTGCCGCGAGCTCGGTATTCGCACGGTCGCGGTGTATTCCGAGGCCGACCGGGACTCGCTCCACGTCCGATTCTCCGACGAGGACGTCTGCATCGGCCCCCCGGCCGGTCGCGAGAGCTATCTGAACATCCCACGGATCATAGCCGCGGCCGAGGTCACCGGCGCGGATGCCATCCACCCGGGATACGGGTTTCTCGCCGAGAACGCCGAGTTCGCCGAAATCTGCGAGCGTTCAGGGCTCGTCTTCATCGGGCCGACCGCCGACCAGATTCGCCGCATGGGCGACAAAGCAGAGGCCCGACGTGCGATGATCGAGGCGGGTGTTCCCGTCGTTCCCGGCTCCAAGGGGGCCATCGAAACTGCCGAGGCCGCGCGGGCGGAAGCGGACAGAATCGGATACCCGGTGATCATCAAGGCCGCTGCGGGTGGCGGCGGCAAGGGAATGCGCGTCGCAGAGTCGCCGGAACTGATCGAGAGCACCTTCACGATGGCGCGGAACGAGGCCGCGGCGGCATTCAATGACGCACGTGTCTACATGGAGCGGTTCGTCGACAGGCCGCGACACGTAGAGATCCAGGTCCTCGGAGACCGGCACGGCAACGTGATCCACCTCGGCGAGCGCGACTGCTCGGTACAACGCCGCCACCAGAAGCTGATCGAGGAGGCTCCCAGCCCCGCCCTGACGCCCGAACTCCGCGCCCGGATGGGCGACGCGGCCGTGCGCGCCGCCGCCGCGATCGGATACTCCAATGCCGGGACCGTCGAGTTCCTGCTGGGCGCCGACGATCACTTCTATTTCATGGAGATGAACACCCGGATCCAGGTCGAGCATCCCGTCACGGAAATGGTGACCGGTGTGGACCTGGTGAAAGAGCAGATCCGCTCGGCGGCCGGTGAGCCGCTCCGGTTCACCGGTCCTCCCGAACTCCGTGGACATTCGATCGAGCTCCGCATCAACGCCGAGGACCCCGATCACGACTTTCGTCCTTCACCCGGGACCATCAGCGCCTTTCATTCGCCGGGCGGCCCGGGGATCCGTATCGACTCCCACGTATATGCGGGCTACAGGGTTCCGCCGTACTACGATTCCCTGCTGGGCAAGCTGATCGCGTACGGATCGACGCGCGAGGAGGCGATCGGGAGGGCACTGCAGGCGCTCGAGGAATTCATCATCGAGGGCGTCCACACCACCATTCCGTTCCTGTCGAAGGTACTGAAGCACCCCGAGTTCGCGGCGGGACATGTGGATACCGGTTTCGTGGGCCGGATGAACGCGGAAGCGGACGCGCCGGCCCCGGGCGGCTCCCGCTGATCCGCGCAGAGGCGCGCACGTGAACGAACGCCACAAGGCCGAGGCGCTCGGGGTCGGGCTTCTCGGACTCGGAGTCCTGCTGCTGCTCGCGATCCTGCCGCCGATTCTCCGCGGCGGCATCCCCGATCCGAACCTGGTCGGGCCGGCGGGCGCGCTGCTGTATTCCGGTCTGGCCTTCGTGTTCGGCGGAAGCTCGATTCTCGTCGCGGTACCGCCCTTCACCTGGGGACTCGAGCGACTCGGCGTGTTGAGCGGAGAGACGGCGATCCGCTGGTCGGTCTTCATCGCCGGAGCCCTTCTCTTCCTGCCCTCCGCCTGGTGGCTGATCGGGACCAGCCTGGGCCGCCCGGCCGCCGGAGCGGGTTGGCTCGGCAGCGCGTTCGGTGGTCTGCTGGTCGGGCTGTTCGGAACGATCGGGGCCTCACTGATCGTGGGCTCGATTCTCCTGGCCCTGACGGTACTCGCATTCGGCTGGTCCCCGGCCGAGAGCGCGGGCGCGGCGGCGCGAGGGGCCCGCGGCAGCATGAGTGCGCTCGGACGCGGCGCCGTCGTGGCTGCGGCCAGGATTCGCGAGGCCGTGCCTGCGGCGATCTCGAGAGGAAATCCGGAGGAGAGCCCGTGGGAGCGGACTCCTGCCGGAAGCGCGTCCGAGGAACCGTCTTCTTCGATGCCGGAAGAGGATGATGTTCCGGCGGCGGAATCGAAGAAGACCCCAAGCCGCAGGAAGAAGAAGAAGGAAGAAGAGTCCGGCCCGGAGGCTGAAGACGCTCAGTTGCCGTTGCCCGATCCCGGCGACCCGTCACGCGGCGAGATTCCTCCCATGGACCTGCTCGCCCTGCCGTCGAGGCGCGGAACGGGAATTCCGACCTCCGAGCTCCAGCGGCTGGGCCAGATCCTGGTCGAGAAACTCGCCACGTTCCGGGTCCAGGGTAAGATCGGAGGATGGACCACGGGACCGGTCGTCACCCAGTTCGAGGTGGTACCGGCGGCTGGCGTCAAAGTGGGTCAGATCTCGGCGCTCGCCGATGATCTCGCCCTGGCCATGAAAGCGCCCTCGGTACGGATCGTAGCACCGATTCCGGGCAAAGGCGCAGTCGGCGTCGAAGTACCGAATCCGGAACCCGAAATCGTCCACCTTCGCGAGATTCTCGAGGCGCCGGCCTACGGACGGTCGCGAGCGAACCTGCCGCTGGCGCTCGGCCGTGATCTGGCGGGAATGCCGTACACGGCGGATCTCGCCCGCATGCCACACCTGTTGATCGCGGGCGCGACGGGCTCGGGGAAGTCCGTCTGCATCAATACGATCGTAACGAGCCTGATCTACCGATATACGCCTGCCGAGCTGCGACTGCTGATGGTCGATCCGAAGATGGTCGAGCTGATCGTCTACAACGACCTGCCGCATCTTCGCCACCCGGTCGTAACCGACAATCACGACGCAGCGGCGGTTCTCCGCTGGACGGTATTCGAGATGAACCGGCGCTACCAGCTGCTGTCGGCCAATGCCTGCCGAAATCTGCTCGAGTTGAATCGGAGGATCGACAAGGGAGCCGAGATCACGATGCCGGACGGTTGGGGCAAGGGGCCTTATTCCGACGGGCCCCTGCCGTTCATCGTCCTCTTGATCGACGAGCTCGCCGACCTGATGATGACGGTGCAGTCGGAAGTCGAAACGCCCCTCGCGGTGCTGGCCCAGAAGGCGCGGGCCGTTGGAATTCACCTTGTCGTAGCGACGCAGCGGCCTTCAGTCAATGTGATCACGGGTCTGATCAAGGCGAACTTCCCGAGCCGGATCGCATTCAGGGTGGCCTCCAAGACCGACAGCCGAACGATCCTGGACCAGAACGGGGCAGAGAGTCTGCTGGGCAACGGGGACATGCTCTTCCTTCCGCCCGGTGAGTCCGACCCGCATCGGATCCAGGGCGCTTTCCTCTCGACAGCGGAAACGGAAGCACTGGTCGAATGGTACCGCGCGCTGCGGGCAGGGGAGCAGGAGATCGCCGCGCCGAAGGAGGAAGCCGACATCCTCGAGGAGGTACGTGAGCTGGAGATCGAGGAGAGCCAGGTGGATGTCGGAGACGGGATTCTCACCGATTGGGATCCCTATTTCCGCAAGGCGGCGGAGATCGTGATCAACAACTCCGCCGGTTCGACGAGTCTGCTGCAGCGGCGGCTCAAGATCGGGTATGGCCGGGCGGCCCGGATCATCGATCAGTTGCACTCGGCCGGCGTGCTGGGTCCCCCGGACGGATCGAAGCCACGCGAGGTGATGGTCACGCACGAGCAACTCGCTGCGCTGATGCGTGGTGATGACCTGGCGTCCGAATGACCCGCCGGCGGTCCGGATGGTGGGTCAGGCCGGAACGGGCCAATTGCCGGAGGGGTATTCGCATCCTCAGGGACGAGATTCGCAAGAGCGGGTCCGGGCCCCAGTGCAACGGAGGAATCCCTTGATCTCGACATGCGGCACACCGACAGGCACCCGTCGATTTCGCCCGGGGCGGAGGAACGGACGCCGGGCGATGCTTCTTCCGGCGGCGTTGCTCTCGTCCCTCGTGGCCGCACCGGGATCCGTGACTGCCCAGGAGACGGGCGAGCCGGATGTCCGCGTTCTTCTGGGGCAGGCCGAGGCAACCTACGACGCTCTCACGTCGATGCGGGCCCGGTTCGACCAGACCATCGAGATCACCCTGCTTGGCCGCAAGCGCACCGGAAGCGGAGACTGGTACCAGAAGGGCAGTGGCCGATTCAAGATGGATTTCACGGATCCGGAGGGCGACGTGATCGTCGCCGATGGAACCACCCTCTGGCTGTACTACCCGAGCACCCACCCTGGCCAGGTGATTCGCAGCACGATCGAGGCGAACGCTACCGGATCCGGAATGGTGGATCTGCAGGGGAGGATCTTCGAGGAAGCGGCTGACGCGTATGACGCGGTGCTCGAAGGCCGGCGCGACGTGGAGGGGCATGTTACCTGGCTGGTGACCCTGACTCCCCGGGCCGAGTCGCCCTATCGGAAGGTCCGCGTCTGGATCGATACGGAAAGTCTGCTGGTTCGCCGATTCGAGATCACAGAGGAGAACGAAACGCTGCGAACCGTAGTTCTCCGCGATCTGCAGCCCGATGCTCCGATCGAGGATGACGTGTTCAGTTTCACTCCGCCCGCCGGAACTGACGTCTTCGCGGGCTGAAGTGGAGCCGATCCGGACGAAGCTCGGTATCGTCAGCCTCGGCTGCGACAAGAACACGGTCGATTCCGAGCGGATCGTCGCCGCACTCGCCGGCCATGGCGCAGAACCGGTATCGGATCTCGGCCAGGCCGACGTCATCATCGTCAACACGTGCGGATTCATCGATGCCGCCAAGCAGGAATCGGTGGACGCCCTCCTCGAAGTGAGTCGCTACAAGGAGGAGGGGAGCTGCCGGGCCGTCGTCGCACTCGGCTGTCTCGTCGAACAGTATCGAGACGAGCTCGAGCCGTCGCTGCCCGAGATCGATCTGTTCGTCGGGCTGCGTGACACGGAGTCGCTGATCCCGAAGCTGCAGGCGCGGGGACTGCTCGGCGACCCGATCGCCGGGCATCCCGGCGTCCGGGTCCCGCTTACCGACCGTCGTCACGTCCGCTACCTCAAGGTCAGCGAGGGGTGCGATCACGGTTGCGCGTTCTGTGCGATCCCCCTCTGGCGGGGGAAGCACCGATCCTTCGAGCTCGACGCCCTGGTCGCGGAGGCTGTCCGGCTCGAAGCACAGGGTGCGGTCGAGTTGAACCTGGTGGCGCAGGATCTGGCTCATTTCGGCCGCGAACGGCGAGATGGAACCGACATCTCGACCTTGCTCCGTCAGCTGATCGAACACACCGGCATTCCCTGGTTCCGTCTCCTCTACATCTACTCGGCCGGGTTGCGCGACCCCCTGATCGAATTGATGGCGGAGGAGCCGCGGCTTCTGCCGTACATCGACATGCCGATCCAGCACGCCGCCGATCCCGTTCTGACGAGAATGAGGCGGCCGGAGCGGGCCGCGACGATCAGAGCCCGGGTACAGCGGCTGCGCGCCGCGATCCCGGACCTCACCCTCCGGACAACCGTTCTGGTGGGGTTCCCCGGCGAGACCGAGGATGACTTCCGTGCTCTCCTGGACTTCCTCGAAGAGGTGCAGTTCGACCGGCTGGGTGCCTTCGCATTCTCGCCCCAGGACGGAACGCGCGCGGCGGGCATGGAAGATGACTTCCTGCCCGAGGGCGTCGCGGGCGAGCGGCTCGAGGAGCTCCTCGAGGTGCAGCGAGCGATCAGCGCCGAACGGCTGGCCGCGAGCATCGGGACGGTTCAGCCGGTGATCGTCGATCGTTTCGTGGATGGACGGCTGCAGGGCCGGACCTCGGGACAGGCGGATGACGTGGACGGGGTTACGTGGCTGGAGGGAGCTGTCCCTCACCAACCCGGAACGATCTGCGAGGCCCGCATCACGGCGGCAGACGACTACGATCTCGAGGCTCGGCTCGAACGGATCACACGTGCCGCACAGGACGCCTCAGGGGGGGCGGTCACCAAACGGATGGTGAGTCGCCGGCTGCCTCTGGCTCCGATCGGCCTCGAAGGGGGATTCGGGCGTTGATGCCGATTCCGTCGGTCCCGGTCCTGATGGGGCTCGCGGTCGCCTGGGCGAGCGGAGGGGAAGCCCGGCCTGCAGCCGAGCCGCAGCTTCGCGTGGGGGTCAGGGTCGCGGAACCGCTCGTGCGGATCTCCGCCGAGTCGGGAACGGTTCTCGTCGATGCCGCGACCGGGGAGGCGATTGGCGAAACCGGGCCCGGTGTGACATTCGAAGTCCGGGCTGAGGGCGGGGCGATCCTGCTGTCCGGGACTGCCGGCACCGGGCTCTCTTCGTCTTCCAGGATTCGCGTGGACGGCCGTGACGGTCAGTCGGTTGTGGTGGATGGAACCGCGTATCGCGGCAGATTCGAGCTCCTCCCGGCCCCTGGCGGAGGGGTCACGGCGGTCAACATCGTGCACCTCGAGGACTACCTGCTCGGCGTCGTTCCCCTCGAGATCGGGCCGCGGACATCGTTGGAAGGGGCAGCGGTCGCGGCACAGGCTGTCGCGGCCCGAACGTACGCGGTCGCGCATCTCGGGGGACACGAGGAGATCGGGTTCGACCTGTATGGAAGCGTGGCCGATCAGGTCTATGGAGGCCTGGACGCCGAGCGCCCCGAAGCGAGCGAGGCTGTCCGATCCACGGCGGGCCGGATTCTCACCTTTGGCGGACTGCCGATCCGCGCCTACTACCATTCCACCTGCGGCGGTCGGACAGCGGCGGTGGACGAGGTAATGGATCGGTCGCCGGCTCCATATCTGAGGTCGGTCCCCGATCGAGCGCCGGATGGCACCGACTGGTGCTCGATCTCGCCCCGCTATCGCTGGAGCGACGACTGGACGGCGGAGGAGTTGAACGGAGTCGTGCGTGACGAGCTCGCGCGAATGTTCGGGACGGAACCGGCGCAGCTCGGTCGAATCGAAGACCTCGCGGTGATCGACCACACCGAAAGTGGCCGGGTGCACTCCCTGGCGTTTCGCGGTCCGGCGGCGGAACTCGTATTGGATCGTCTCGACATCCGATTCGCGCTTCGCGATGAAGAAGGCCGAATCCTGGGTTCGACCGACTTCGAGCTGATTCCGACCGGCGGGGGAAGTGCGCGAATCAGCGGCCGCGGTTTCGGACATGGCGCCGGCATGTGTCAGTGGGGGGCGATCGCTCGCGCACGGGCGGGCCAGTCTGTCGAGCAGATTCTCGGCACATACTATCCCGGAGCTACACTGAGCCGGATATACTGAAGCTGCCCGGGCACCGGATCTCGGCGGCCCGGGTTCATCAGAGCGAAGGAAGGACCGGATGCGAACCGGGGGAAGATCGAGGCTGGGATGGCGTCGCGGGCTGCTCGCGCTGGGTCTGGTGCTGGCGGGAGGCGCGCATGCGCAGGCACAGACGCTCGAGGACTACGACTACACGAATCTGGGCTTTCGCGCCCTGGGCGTCGAGGCACGATGGGTAGACGCGAGCCAGAACGAGTCGACGGTCGGCGTCGGGATCCGGGTCGACATGGGATTCCTGGGACCCTACATCCGGATCGTTCCGCGCGCGGGCTGGTGGAAGGCGAATGTGAACGGTGAGTCGGTCAGCGAACTCGAGCGGCAGCTGGAGGAAGTGTCGGACCTTCCGCCCGGTTCGATCAATCTGGGCGAACTGCAGCGGACCGCCTGGAATCTGGGACTGGATGTCCAGTGGACTCTGCAGGAGGCCGTGCTTGCCCCGTACCTTGGTGTCGGCGGAGATCTCTACCTGCTCGACGACGACGGCGAAGCCATCAAGGGCACCTTTCTCGACTCGGCCGTGATTACCGCCGGGCTCTCGGGCGTTGTCGGGGCCGAAATCAACTTCCTTTCGCACTGGCGCATTTACTCCGAGTTGCGCGGTACGCTCGTGACCGACGCGAGCAACGTGTCCGTGGGTCTCGGTCTCGCGTACCGATTCTGACCGGGGAGGAGCGATGCAGGACGCGATTCGAGTCGCGGTGCTCGGAGCGGGAAGCGCCGCCCAGGTGGTTCACCTCCCGATTCTGAAGCGTCTCAGGCAGGTGGAGGTCGCGGGGCTCGTCGATGTCCAGGCGCGGACGGCCCGAACGATCGCGGAGCGATTCGACATTCCGGTCGTGGCCGCCGACCTGGATGAACTGGCCGACGAAGTGGAATTCGATGCCGTGCTCGTGTGCCTCCCGAATCACGCTCACGAATTCGGCGTCCTCGAAGCCCTGAAGCACGGCGCTCACGTGCTCTGCGAGCGGCCTCTGTCGGTTTCTCGGGAATCGGCGGAGCGACTCGTGGAGGCGGCCGACGGGGCCGGACGGCAATTGCTCGTCGCGAACAATCACCGGTTCCGTTATGACGTAAGGGCGATCCGGCACTTCGTGTCGAGCGGGGAACTGGGGAGCATACAGTTCGTCCGATCCACGTGGCTCAACCGCCGTTCAGCGAGACCCCGAAAGGGCTGGCGAAGGGAGATGATTCACGAGGGCGGCGGAGTGCTGATGGACCTGGGTGCGCAGGCGATCGACATGGCCCTGTGGACGGTGGATTATCCCGCCGTCCAGCGGGTTCGGGCTCGCACATGGGGCCGTGCGGGAGCGGTCGAGACGGGAGCCGTGATCCAGCTGGGACTCAGCGGTGGAATCGCCGTCACGGTTGAACTCACGTGGGAGCTCGCCGACGAGCGTGACCATCATCAGCTGTACGTTCTCGGATCCGACGGGACCGCCGACTCGCAGCCGTTCCGGGTCACTCGGCGCGACGTGAGTGGGATCATGGACGTGACGCCGCCCACATCGCGCCGGGCCGGCGCCCTGTACACCGATTCCTACCGGCAGGAATGGGCGGAATTCCTCAGATTCGTGCGGGGAGAGAAGCCGATCGAGAGTCAGACGGACCAGGTAATGCTCGCCTCCGTGCTGGACGCGTGCTACAAGTCGGCGGAGGAAGATCGGGAGATCGAGCTGACAGCTTCGTAGCCGGGCCCGGGCCTCAGAATCTGAGATCGTGTCGCCTGCGCGTGAACGCGGCGTACCCGAGTGATTCGCGCCGCTTCCGGTAGCCGAGCAGGTGAAAGAGTTCGGTCACCTGCCAGCGGGCGACCCTTCGATCGACGAGCAATGTGTCGGGCCGCCGGCGACTCCGGTGCACACCGGGGAGCAGCGGCGCCAGCAGATCGAATCGCAGGTGCCTGAGGACGGTCGAGAGACGCAACCAGGGTTCGTGGATCGGACGAACGATGAAGAACCCGTCGTCGCCCTGTTCCTGGTACAGCGGCAGGAAAATCCGTCCCGCTTCCGGCGCGAGGACCGCTCCACTTCTGTCTTCCGCCAGCGGCTGTCCCAGTGACACGGGCTCGAAGTTGCGGAATCCGGACCTCATGGCGAATCCGTCGCCCGGAGACACGGCCCGCCGGGCTCGCACTTCGAAGAACCGTGGCAGGCCCCCTCGAACGCGCACGAGCGCCCCTCGTCTGGCCTCGTAATCCGGTACATCCGCGGCATCCAGACACCCCGCCTGTACGAGCGCCGTCCACAGAACATGCTCGTGGTACTCGATCGAGGACGGGTCGTCGTGCTGGCCTCCCTCGATTCCAACCGTCACCGGTCCTCGTGCACCGATGTATTCGAGCAGAGCTCCGTGGATCTGTTCCTCGATTCCAAGTACGACCGGAATCTCGAGCTTCCGCGCGAAGTCTCGATTTCGGATCGTATCACCCAGCGTGCAGAACGGTATGCTCTCGGACGATGTCGTGTGAAGGTCCAGAATGATCGACTCGGACTCGCGTCCTCGCAGGATGTCTTCGATCAGCTCGAGCAATTCCAGCTGCTCGAGCTCCTCCACATCTCCCGGCCGGGTGCGTATCGACGCAATCCGGCGGCGCGTCCAGGCACGGTTCAGGTCCCGTACGAGAAATCGGCGGCCGCGCGCCAGGGCAGCGAGATTGCCGGCGAGCCCGACTACCTCGCCTCTTACGGGAGTGTCTCGCTCGCCGAGCGTGCGGAAGAGCCGCTCGAGTGCCCGGACGCCTGCCGGCTCGTTTCCGTGCAGCCCTGCGATGACGAGTACCAGGGGACCCGGGCGTGTGCCGCGAAGCCGTCCCACGATCCGACGGGACGGTTCCGGGATCTCGGGTTGCTGAGCGGTTCGGCGAGCCGCAGCGCGATTCACTCGCGCAGCATCTCCTCGAGGAGTTGCCCCGCGATACGCATGAAATCGTGCTCGGTGACGATTCCGATCAGACGATCGTCCTGCACGACGGGAAGGCAGGAAATCCTGTGCCTTCGCATCGCGTCGATCGCATCGAGCGTGGTGGTCTCGGGTCCCACCGTTACCAGGTCACTGGCCATTACGCGGCTCACGGGGATCGGACCATCGTCCCGCCCGGATTCGTCTCCTGCCAGGAAGCGCAGCAGAGGCCGGTGAGACACGAGCCCGACGAGCCGGTGCTCGTTATCCTCGACCGGAACGTGGTGTATCCGGTGCCAGTCCATGAGGTTGGCGACCAGATCGATCGGCTCATCCTCGCGGACGGTCAGGAGGTCAGTGGACATGTACTGCTCCACGCGCAGATAGCTCGGCTTCCAACCGCCCGCCTCGGTCAGAGAGGCCCTGCGCCACTCGTGCACCGGATTCTGGTCCGTCTGCCGTGAGACGGTGGCGGCGACGAGTGCAGCCATCCGCTCCTCGGGCGAGCCCTGATCCTGCATCTCGGCCAGAGATCCCAGCATCCAGGCCGCACCCGTCTGCCGGGACTCGACCCTTCGCCGGATCGTTTCCAGATAGCGCGAGATGTCGTCCTCGTCGATTCCGCCGGCTCTGAGACCCCGTTCCGAAACGGGAATGAGCTGCGACAGAATGAGCTCCTGGGCCGTCCAGGTCCGCCCACCGAACCACTCGAACTGCGCATCGATCCCGTGGCGCGCGGCAGCGACGAAATTGGTGCGCACGGCATCGAAGGCGATCTCGTCGCGGACGTCTTCGACCTCGTTGGCGAATGCACTCACGAGACCAAACCAGAAGGCTGCATTCGATACCTCGTCGAGCACCGTGGGACCTGCGGGCAGAACCCTGTTCTCGATGCGAAGGTGCGCTACCCCATCATTCACGCCGTAGCAGGCCCGATTCCATCGGTACACGGTGCTGTTGAACAGCTGGAGCGCCTTCAGTCTGGGCGCCCGGCCGCTCGCGAGCTCGGAGAGCGGATCCTCGTCGATCGCCTTGCCGAGCAGGACCTTGAACCGGGAGATGTCCTCTTTGAAGATCTCGAGGACCGAGTCGTCCACCCAGTTCCGGCCGAAGCTCACCCGGGGCTCCAGTTCCCGCATGTCCGCGATCGACTGCCGCGTATCAATGGACTGCTGGAAGACCGCGATTCGCGTCTCATGCCACAGGCGTCGACCCAGCATGAGCGGTGAATTCACGGCGGCGGCGAGAACCGGGGCCGATACGGCGAGAGCGATGTTGTAGAGCCGGGCAAACTCCTCCGGACCTGTCTGGAAGTGGACCTGGAAGCTGGCGTTGGCGGCCTCGAGCATCACGGAATCGTGCGTCACGCGAAGCTCGTCGGTGCCCTTGATCTGCATGGTGTAAGGTCCGCCGCGAAGCCGGGTGAGCGCCTCGTTGAGCGCATAGTATCGCTCGGCGGGGATCATGTTCTGCAGCGACAGGTCCGACTTGCGGAGGGTGGGCAGTATGCCGGTCAGAACTACTCGGGCGCCGAGGTCCTTGGCCTGTGCGTCGATCGCGGCCAGAATTCCGTGCAGCCGGGTCTCGATCGTAGACAGGCAGTTTCCACCGAAGATGAGCGGTCGGAGGTTGCACTCGAGGTTGAAACGGCCGATTTCGGTGGTTACGCGTGGATCATCGAGTCTCTCGAGGAGGTCGAGTGCGATCGGAGCGGGCCGCCATTCCTCGTCGACGAGAAACAGCTCCTGCTCCAGTCCGATGCGCCGGACACCCCGTTCGATCATCGTGCCGGCAAGCATCGACTCGAGGGCGCGGACGTCCCGAAGCAGCGCCTGCGTGAAGACGCGAAGCTCCGCTCCCTCCAGTTCGAGCCGGGTTTCCTTCTGGCCCAATGGCGACCTCCTCGGACGGCGCCTCCGACCGATGCCCGCTTGTGCGCCGGTCGTTCGACCTCACAAAGTCGCCGCGGTTCAGGAGAGAGACAAGTCGGCGGGCCGTTCGGACGGCTGATGCTTCACGAAGTACCAGCCATCGCCCTCCTCCTCCGGCGGTCCTGCGGGATCCTGATTCTGCGCCGGCTGCAGCCGATCTGCCGGCGTGTCGTGACGGACGAACGTCAGCGCGGCCAGGACGACCGCGACCACGATCGAGCCCACGAGGATCGGTACAAGCAGCTCTTCCGGGCTCACGATTCGGTTCCTCGATCTTCGGGTCCGTCGCCCAGGAGGGCTCGGATTCGCTCCGACTGCTCGGGCGCGGCCAGGATCTCAGCGGACAGCGGCAGCTCGCCGCCGGCTTCCGCGAAGCGGGTTCGGAGGCGCTGCAGGTAGGACTCGGCCTGCTGCGCGCGAGCGCTCTGCAGAAGAACGCCCCAGCCGCGCCGCATGGGACCGACAATGTCTCCATCGTTCGCCCGAACACCTTCGAACAGCAGAACTCCGACATCCTGTTCGCCCGGCGACTCGAAGTGCAGCAGCGTGAAATGGTCCAATCCTTCGCTGATCAGTCTCTCCGTCACGGCCGAGCGGAACGCATCGGTGCCCAGGGGAGCCGTTGTCGGCTCGGAGCGCGGCCCCGGGTCCGCAGGCACGGACTGAGGCGATTCGGCGGCCCGGCGGAACCGCGATTCGAGCTCGCGGAGATCCACGACGCCGGAGAGCACGTCATCGAATCCCGAGTCGAGCGCTCGTGCCGCATCGGCGGCGCGCAAGGACTCGTCGGACAGGAGAAGCAGCACGGCGTTCGAGTACTTTCGCACGCTGCGCCCGGTATCGATCGCCTCGTCGATCCGCTTCCGGTTGGTGTAGACGCAGAGGGCTCCGAAACCGCCGGCACGGATCTGTCCGACGCACTCGCGAGCGTCGCGCACCGATTCGACCGAATAGCGGCGATCGAGCCAGCCCGCCAGGTCCTGCGGCAGCTGATTGGCGAGATTCAACAGAAGAAGGCGACTCGGATCGGGTCGCTCGGGTTGTCGTCTCTCGATCGTCCCCGAAGGACGCACGAGTCCGAGTCCAGGCGCGAGTTCCAGTGACACCGGTCCCTCGCCCGAGCTCGGCGGTGAAAGCCGGACGATCTCGAGCTCGTGCATGCCGCGAGAATCTCTCGTCATCTGGAATACGCCCCGGGCCCGCTGCCCGACCCACTCGGTCGACGCCCGCTGCCCTTCCTCGAGGTCGATCGGAACCGCCGCCAGGGTGGTGGCTCCCAGGTCCCGCGACCAGGAAACGAAGGCCCCGGCCATGGACGCGTCGGGCCGGGCCTCCCAGAGCAGCGTTCCGGGATCGACTGCCAGTCGCGCCACGCGCCCCCCGATGAGCTTGTCGAGCTCGGCGAACGGCTCGACCGGGTCAGGTGAATGCGACACCCGCGCCAGGTACTCGGTTCGAAAGCCGAGAAGAAGGCAACGGTCATCCTTCCAGGGAGTTGCGAGATCGATGCCCCAGAATTCGGCCTGTTCGATCGTCTGTTCGGGAGGCGAGCCGCTGATGAGCACGACTCTCTCGCCGTCCCGCAGTCCTCGGTCCAGAAACTGGAGCAGGAATGCGAAGCGCGCGGCCCCCTGCTCGGCCGCCAGGAGATAGAGGCCCCCGG
>CBDTXM010000034.1:0-21700 GCA_965364445.1 uncultured bacterium
ACCTGCGACCTACCGATTATGAGTCGGCTGCTCTAACCAACTGAGCTACGGGCCCGCGCCCCCATCTTCGCAACCCACTCGGTCCGGGGCAACGTTCAGCGCGAGGTCCGGAGCCCGCGCAGCGCCAGCTCCTTGCCCTCGTGGAACCGCGCGGGGACATTGTTCGCCATGCACATCGTGATCGTTGGAGCCGGCGAAGTCGGATATCACGTCGCGGAACGTCTCTCCAAGGAGCAGCACGACGTCGTGGTGGTGGACGTCGACCGCGACCGCCTCGATTACGTCGAGACCCACATCGACGTCGCCGTGGTCGAGGGGAGCGGAGTGAATCCCGCCGTGCTGGAACAGGCGGGCATCGACTCGGCCGGCCTGTTGCTGGCCGTCACCAGCATCGACGAGGTGAACCTCGTCATCTGCATGGCGGTCCCCGCCCGCCCGAACCTGGTCAAGGTCGCCCGCGTCTCCAATCCTGACTTCTACCGGGAAGGAGATGCCCTCTATCCCGCCCGCTTCGGTGTAGACGTGCTGATCAACCCGGAGCGCGAGCTCGCGGTCGAGACCTTCCGCCTCCTCCAGTCAACGGCCGCCACCGACCTCGCCGTATTTGCCGGAGGCGCCGTGCAGCTGATCGGCCTGACGGTGGTCGAGGGCGCGCCGGTCGATGGAAAGACGCTGGGAGAGCTCGACGTGGCGAAGCAGGACAGGTCGCTGCTGGCCGTGGCCGTGGAACGGAACGGAGAGACCATCATCCCGGATGGAAGTACCCGTCTTCAGGCCCACGACCACGTCTATGCCGTGGCCACGGCGGACGAAATCCCTACGGCGCTGGAGCTCAGCGGCCACGACCAGGGAAAGCTCAGGCGAGTCCTCATCGCCGGACCGAGCCGCGAGGCCTACTACCTGGCGCGCCTCCTGGAACAGCACGGAGTTGAGGGCACGGTGCTCGTCTCGGACCCCGACCGGGCCCGCGATTTTGCGGAACGTCTCGACCGAACCCTCATTCTGCAGGGCGATCCCACTGACATAGAGCTCATGGAGTTCGAAGGCGCGGCGGAAACCGATGCCTTCGTGGCCCTGACCGAGGAGGACGAGGCGAACATCATCTCGTCACTCGTGGCGAGAGACCTCGGCGTGAAGCAGATCATCACGCTGGTCAATCGGACCGACTACCTGCCGCTCGCGAAGCGGATCGGGCTCGAGACAGCGGTCAGTCCGCGGATCAGCGCGGCCAACGCGATCCTGCGCTATGTGCGGCGCGGCAGCGTGAACCGGGTCGCCGTATTCAAGGACTCCGACGCGGAGGTGATTTCATTCCGGGTGTCTGGCGATTCCCCGTTGGTCGGTCGGCCCCTCGAGGATCTCGATTTCCCCGATCACGCCATCCTGGCCTCGATCGTCCGCGACGGGGAGGTGATCATCCCGCGCGGTTCGCACCAGCTGCAGAGCGGGGACGAGGCGATCGTGTTCGCGCTGGCAGACGCCGTGGGCGAGGTCACGGCCCTCTTCCCCAGCTGATCGTCAAACCTGGTGAGCTACCGCAACATCCTGCACCTGCTCGGCGGTCTCCTGATGGCCATCGCCCTCGCGATGATCCCGGCGGCGGGTGTCGGTTTCACCGAAGGCCTGGGACCGGCCTGGCTGCTGGCCATCGCGATTCCGGGCCTCTCGGGAGTTCTCCTCTGGTTCGCCACCCCGCGCAGCGGCGAGCTGAACGCGCGCGAGGCGCTGACGATCGTCGGCCTCGCCTGGCTGGCCATCGTCCTCGCGGGGGCGATTCCGTTTCTGACCACGAATGTCGCGCCGAGCGTCGCGGGCGCCGTATTCGAGTCGGTCTCCGGCTTCACGACGACGGGTGCGACGATCTACCCGGTGATCGAGGAGCTGCCGGACAGCATTCTCCTCTGGCGGAGCCTGTCCCACTGGATAGGCGGAATGGGAATCATCGTGCTCGGCGTGGCGATCCTCCCGCTGCTGGGCGTGGGTGGCGCGCAGCTCTTCTTCGCGGAAGCGCCCGGGATCACGACCGACCGGATCCGACCGAGAATCGCGACGACTGCCCGACTGTTATGGGGAGTTTACGTCGGATTGACCGCCGTGTTGCTGGCAGCGTATCTCCTGCTCGGCATGACTCTGTTCGACGCCGTGAATCACTCCATGAGTGCGCTGGCGACCGGCGGATTCTCGACGCGCACCGCCTCCATGGGATACTACTCGGCGCCGATTCAATGGGTGACGATCGTATTCATGTTCTTCGCCGGGGTGAATTTCACCCTGCATTACCGTGCTCTGACCGGCCGGCCGCTGGCGCTGCTGCGGAACGCGGAGTTCAAGTGGTATCTGCTCTCCTGCGTGCTCTTCTCGGCAGCCTGCTTCGTCGTGCTCGGGTACACGTACGGAACGTGGACCGTCGAGGTGGCCCGTGACTCGATCTTCAGTGTGGTGTCGGTGCACAGCACGACGGGATTCGGTACGGCCGACTTCGCGGCGTGGCCGGTCCTGCTGCAGTCGTTCCTTCTCGCCCTGATGTTCGTCGGCGGGATGGGAGGGTCGACGGGCGGAGGGTTCAAGATGATCCGGGGCGCCGTCGTCGCCCAGCACGTATTCGGCGAGATCCGTAAGGTCCTTCATCCGCGAGCCGTCATCGTGACGCGGGTCGGCGGCCAGCCGATCCGATCGGACCTGGTGCTCAAGGTGCTGGCGTTTCTGGCCATGTACATGGGCACGCACGCGATCGGCACGGCGATTCTCGCCGCCCTCGGCAGCGACCTCGTCACCGCGCTCAGCGCATCGCTGGCGGCGCTGTCCAGCATCGGTCCCGGACTCGGGGAGGTAGGTCCTGCGGGCAACTACTCCGGGATGAGTTCGGCCGCTCTGGTCGTCCTTTCCGTCCTGATGCTTCTCGGCAGACTCGAGTTCTACACGCTCCTCGTGCTGCTCATTCCGAGCACCTGGACCCGTGGACACCGAACGCCACGGCCGAAGCTGACGGCGGTACGAAGAAAGATCCGGGGCTTGAGAGGAGAGGCGGACCCTCTGAGCTCCTGGCCACCGTTCCGGGAGTAGATCGCGGTCAGGCCTCGACCCGGATCCGGTCCGTCGCCGGGAACTCGAAATGACCGATCACGGAAGCCGCGTAGCCCGCCGTTTCCCACTCGGCGACCAGTTCGGAGGCGTCTTCGGACGCAACCGAAGCCAGGAGACCACCCGAGGTTTGCGCGTCGCACAGCAGCGTGCGGAGGACCTCCGGAACCGCCTCGGCCCAGGACGTGACGGATTCCAGCGACTCCCGATTCCGCCTCGTTCCACCCGGAACGCAGCCTTCCTCTGCCAGGTGCTCGGCGTCCGGAAGGAGCCGCGGTGCGCCAGCGAACACACGGGCGCTGACATTCGAGGCCTCGCACATCTCGCGCAGGTGCCCCAGGAGCCCGAAGCCGGAGACATCCGTCAGGGCGTGAACCTCGTGACCGTCGAGGAGCTCCGCCGCCGCGGCATTGAGCTGGCGCATTGAACGAACCGCCGCCCGGGTCGATGGCCCGTCTGCAAGGCCCCGCTTGATCGCCGTGGCAACCACGCCGGTGCCCAGCGCCTTCCCCAGCACGAGGGCATCACCCGGCAAGGCGCCGGCTTTGCGAAGCACCCGGTCGGGGTGAACCAGGCCGAATGCGACCAGTCCGAACTTCGGCTCCGGGTCGTCAATCGAATGTCCCCCGGCGATCACCGCCCCGGCCTCGCTGCAGGTGTCCGAGGCACCTCGCAGAATTGCCGCCACAACGTCCGGGGGAAGCTCGCCGGCCGGGATTCCGAGCAGGCTGAGGGCGAACAGGGGTCGCGCCCGCATCGCATAGAGGTCACTCAGCGCATTCGCCGCTGCGATGGCCCCGAAGTCTTCGGGATCATCGACGAGCGGAGGAAAGAAGTCGACGCTCGCGACCAGCGCCCGGTCCGCATCCAGGGCATACACGGCGGCGTCGTCCGGTGTCTCGAGCCCCACGAGGAGGTTCTCATCCACTCCGGCGGGCAGGGCGCTCAGTACGGCTCGCAGGTCCTCCGGACCCAGCTTGCAGGCTCAGCCGGCGCCACTGGAGTACTGCGTCAACCGGACCCGTTCGGATGCGGGGGTATTCATGAGGGCAAGCTAGATGCCGCTCCGGCTTTGCGGCAACGGCGCCTCCCGATGCATGTTGAACCTGCACATCTCGGGGAGAGGCAGATGAGGGTCCCGGGCCGTCGCAGTCCGTCCCACAGGCTTCGCGACATGGTGGAATCGCAGATCCGCCGCCGCGGAATCGGAGACCCTCGTGTCCTCGGCGCCATGCTGTCGGTACCACGGGACCGCTTCGTTCCCGAACAGTTCCGGCATGCCGCATTCCGCGACTGTGCCCTTCCCATTGGTCACGGCGCCACGATCAGCCAGCCCTACATCGTGGCCCTGATGACCTCTGCGCTCGCGATCGATCGAGACGGTCTGCGCGTTCTCGAGGTGGGAACGGGCTCCGGCTATCAGGCCGCGGTGCTCGCCGAATGCGGGTGCGAGGTATTCTCGATCGAACGCGTCGAGGCCCTCTACGATCGCACCGCGGCTCTGCTCTCGGAACTCGGATACGAAGATCGCATTCGACTCAGGCTGGGTGACGGAAGCAGAGGCTGGCCCGAAGCTGCACCGTTCGATCGCGTGATCGTAACCGCCGCGGCGGCGGCCGTCCCGCTCGCCCTGCGCGAACAGACGGCGCCGACCGGGTCGATCATCGCACCGGTGGGAGACGACCGCGGTCAGGTCATCCGACGGTACACACGCGAGGATGGGGTCTGGCATTCGACCGACCTCGAGGGCGCGCGCTTCGTGCCTCTGATCGAGGATCCGGCCTCGAATTCAGGCTGAATCGACGCAGCCGGGCGGTCAGGGATTCGAAGGCGGCTACCAGTTCTTCTCCAGCGCCGGATCCCGATCGCGATTCCGCTCGAGTCGCCGGGCCTGTACCTCCCGTTCCTGCCCCTCGGCCGCCTCCAACAGCCGGCGAGCCTCCTCCGGCGTCATGGGAGCTCCACCCGAGCCGGCCCCCGCGCTGGATCCTCCGTTCGCTTCTCCCGCTCCGGCTCCCTCTCCTGACGACCCGGAATCCCCTTCCTGATCCAGCCAGCGTTCCACGAGCTCGAGGTTCCAGCGGGCGTCCTCGGCGGTCGGATCGGCCCGCAGCACCGCACGGAATCCGTCGCGGGCTCGAAGCAGCCGGTCACGCGGCGTGCCCGGGTCGTCCAGCGCTCCGGCTTCCCCGTCGTCCGGGCGGTTTTCGGGGCGGGGCGCCGCCGGCTGGGGTGCGCCTGGCGCGCCTGCCACCGCCCAGGCGAGCGCGAGATCGTACGTCGCGTCGTCTCGCAATCCCGGGTCGTCGCTGTCCAGTGCCGCCCGAAGCGGAGGCGCGGCTCCCTGCCAGTCTCCCGACTGCAGGAGCGCCGCCCCGAAGGCCAGCCAGCTCTCGGGTTCGGCCCGCGACTCGGCCCGATCCCGGAGTCGCGCCAGGCGCTCGGGGGTGAGCGAGATCGATGCCGCCCCGGGGACCGACTGCCAGATTGTCGACTGCGCACCTTCCCCTTTCTCCACGGGTGCTTCCTGGCTTCGAAGCATGAGCCCCGGGCTCGAGAGCGGGGCCACGAGCAACGGCAGCGCTGCAACGAGGAGATCGCGTGCCCTCATCACGCCCTCCGGAACAGGTAGGCCTCGGCGAACAGGGCGCCGAACGCGAGCATGAGAAGCAGCGGCACGCCGCGTCCGGAAGCGGACTCCTCGCCGGAGCGGGGAAGCCGCCGGAGCAATGCTTCGATCCCCGGCTCACCGGCCTGCACGTAGAGGCCACCGGTCTCTGACGCGAGGCGTCGAAGCGATTCCTCCTCCAGGCGACTTACCACCGGAACGCCTTCCGCGTCGCGCAGCCATGCTCTCCCGTTCGCGCCCATGTCGGGTCGCAACGCGAGTCCCTCGGCCGACTCGAGCGGATCGCCCAGCGGGCGGATGGGCATCGGGATCCGGGCTCCCTCCGTCGTGCCGAATCCGACGGCGTGCACCGCGACTCCTGCGGCCGAGGCTGTCGCGAGCACGGCATCCAGTTCCCGAGTGTCCACGGTCGACTCGCCGTCGGAAAGAACCACGATCGACTTCGGCGCGCGTGGCTCACCCCCTGCCAGTACCGCCATCCCCTGGACGATGCCCGCCGGAAGAGAGGTCCCGCCGCGGCCGACGAGTGACGGATCCACGGTCTCGGCAAACATCAGTGCCGCGTCCCGATCGTCAGTCAGCGGTGAGAGGACGTACCCTCCCCCCGCGAAATAGACGATACCGAAGCGGCCATCGATCGATGACACCAGGCGCCGCGCGACCTCCCGCTGCTGCCCGACGCGGCTCGGAGCCACGTCTTCGGCCAGCATCGAATTGGAGGCGTCGAGCACGAGCACGACCTCGAACGACCCTGCCCGGCCTTCCCCGTCCTTCGCTTCTGAATCGCCCGCGCCGGCGAGCACCGCCGCGAGGGACCCGACGCCGATCGCAAGCAGAACGAGTCGAGTCACCTGTCCGATCCGGGAAGGAGGCTCGGACACCTCACCGAGCACCCGGGCGTCACCCAGCCGCTCGCGGTCGCGACGCGCCAGTCGGGCAGCAGCGGCGCGCAGGCCGAGAGCCACGAGGCCGGCCGTGATCGCAACCACCCACGGCCACCAACCGGCCATCGTGACGAGGGACTCGGATGAGGACGTCATCACGGACCCAGGGACCGTCGGCCCCGCAACGCGGACCCGACGAGCTCCAGCAGCAGGGCGACCAATGCCAGAATGACGAACTCGTGCCGCACCGAGGCGAGTTCCACCGAGCGCTCTTCCCGGATCGGAGCGGTCTCGAGCGCGTCGATGCGATCGTAGATGCGCGCGAGTGCCTCGGGATCGGTGGCGCGGAAGTACAGTCCCCCCGTTCGCTTCGCCACGGCATCGAGCAGCTCGTCATTTACCTGCACCGGCATGTTGGCATACTGATAGCCGAATCGGGTGCGCCCGATGGGGACCGGAGCGACGCCATCGCGTCCCACTCCGATCGTGTAAACCCTCACTCCGAGAGCCTCTGCCGCCGCCGCCGCATCGAGCGGGTCGATCGTGCCGCGGTTATTGTCGCCATCGGTGAGAAGCACCACGACGCGGGCACCTTCCTCCACCGTCCGAAGTCGATTCACGGCCGTGGCGAGTGCCGTCCCGATCGCCGTCCCATCCTCCAGCTGACCCACGTCCAGGCTCTCGACCGCCTGGAGAAGGAGTTCGTGGTCCAGAGTCCCCGGAACCACGGTCAGGGCCTCGCCGGCGAACGCGACGAGCCCGATCCGGTCCGCGACGCGTCCTTCCACGAACCTCCGGACCTCTTCGCGGGCGACAGCCAGTCGATTCTCGGGCCGGAAGTCCTCGGCCAGCATCGAGCTCGATACGTCGAACGCGATCAGAATGGTGGTGCCTTCGGACCTCTCTTCCACCGTTCTCACCGAGCGGACAGGTCCGGCGAGCGCGACCGCTACCAGGCCCAGCGCTGCCGCGCGCAGCAACAGCGGCGAGGTTGCCCAGAACCGGGAGGCCATCGGCACCGACGAAACGCCGAGCTCGGCGACCGGCAGCCGGCGGCGACGGCGGCGAGACAGCCAGACACCGGCCGGGAGGAGCAGGAGCAGCAGCAGAAACGGCCAGGCGCTCAGTCCGAGATCGCTCATGCCGCCTCCTCCTGGCTCAACCAGGAGAGCACCGAATCGATGTCGGAAAGCAGGGCCTCACGCGACACCTCGAGGGCACCGAACCGGGCGGGAAGCGACCTGCGCACCGCACGGATCACCCCGTCGCTTCCGTGGAGCGCCATTGCGCCCGACCCCGGCGTTGCGGCTCCAAAGGCCTGGCGAACCGGTCGCTCCTCCGGCCATTCGCGCGTGCGGACCAGGAAGTGGCGTACGATCGACTCCACCTCGTCATACAACGGCGCCGCCTCGAGCGGCTCCTCCATGGCCGTCTGCTTCAATCGCTGCAGCCGTCCTCGCGCCTCCTCGTAAGGATCCAGACCGGTCTCCTCGACCACCGGTGGAGGCACCGGCGGCGCACGCCTCGCTCGGAGAATCTCGCGTGCAAGCAGCGCGGCGAGCAGGAGCGCCAACAGCCACGGCCAGGGAATCCGTCGGCCGTCCTCCGGCACGCGTGGCGGCAGCAAGCGGACGGGATTGGACTCGGCCGGAAGCACGGAGGCGACAGTGATCCCGGGCGGGATGATCTCCAGCACTCGTTCTTCGCGCCCACCGATCACCGGTACCCGGACGACGGAGAGTTGATGGCGGCCGCTCTTCCAGGCAACGAGCGGATAGACCGCCCGCCACGTGTCGCCGTCCTCTTCCAGGCGCGGCGGGCCCGCCTGCTCGACGTCATCCGGGAGGGAGAGAAGCGCCGGAAACTGGATGCGATCTCCCGATACGGCCTTGAGTCCGAGTTCGAAGACTTCACCGACACGGACGGTGTCGGGGCGCACGACGGCGACTCCGTGTTCCGCTTCCCCGCCAGGTCTCTCCTGCGCGCCCGCTGGCGCTGCTCCGCCGGAGCCGAGTGCAGCGGCGCACAACGGCAGCAAACTGGCGAGAACCGCGGATCGAGAGGTACGAAGGGTCATCAGGGGCGACGCAGAATCAATGGAGACGCGCCCGTGCGCGCTTCGCGAAGAAGCTCGCCAGGTCGGCCGCAAAGGACCGGTCCGTGCGCAGCACGATCCGATCGCAGCCCGCACGCATGAACATCTCGGAGAGCCGCGCCTCCCGCCCGGCTGCCACTCGCTCGATCTCCGCCCGGACCTCGGCGCTCGCCAGATCGAGCAGGCCCGTTCGGCCCGTCTCGGGATCCACCACTTCGATGATTCCGGCCGGCGGGGGCCTCCGTTCGGTCACATCATCCAGTTGAATGCCGACTACATCGTGCTTCTTGCCGGCCACGGCCAGCTCCCGGTGGAAATCGGCGTCCCGGAAGTCCGAGATGACGAACACCAGAGACCGGGTATTCAGTGCGCGAACGAGGGTGCGAAATGCCAGGCCCAGGTCGGTGCCTCGCCCGGCCGGCTCGTGCGTCACCAGCACGTGCAGCAGCTGCCTCAGCCGGCCCCTGCCGCGGCGCGGGCGAATCCAGCGTTCCAGACGGTCGCTGAACAGCAGCAGCCCCACCCGGTCGTTGTTGCGAGTCGCCGCCAGACCGAGCAGCGCGGCCACTTCGAGCGCGAGCTGACGCTTGGTGCTCCCCCGCGTCCCCGTCTCCAGCGAGCCCGAGAGGTCGACGGCGATCAGGACGCTGAGCTCCCGCTCTTCCACGAACCGCTTCACGAACGGACGACCCATTCGGGCCGTCACCTTCCAGTCGATCGCCTGGAACGGATCGCCGGGCTGGTACGCCCGGACCTCGGCGAACTCCACGCCGTGACCGCGAAACACGGAATCGTACGCGCCGAGGGCACGATTCTCCATCAGCTTCCGCGCACGGATCTCCAGCCGGCGGACGTCGGTGGCGTCGGGTACCGGAATCGTCCGGCGCATCGGTCGCATGCGCCGCCGGAAGGAAAACACCGGCATCAGGGAACGGGTACGGCCGCCAGGATTCGCTCCAGGATCTGCTCGGCGGTGACCAGCTCCGCCTCGGCCTCGAAGGTGAGCATGATCCGGTGGCGGAGCACGTCCATCGCGAATGCCTGCACATCCTCCGGAACCGTGAACGGGCGTCCCTCGAGAAAGGCATGGGCTCGGGCGGTTCGGCCGAGAAAGATCGACGCGCGCGGCGAGGCACCGTACTCGACCCAGCGGCCCAGCTCGGGGTCGATGGTTCCGGCCTCCCGCGTCGCGCGGACGAGGTCCAGGATGTAGTTCTCCACCCGTTCGTCGAGCCGGATCCCCGGAAGCATTGCGCGAGCGGTGAGAATCTCTTCCGGTGTCGCCACTGCCTCGATGGGCGCCAGGTCGTCGGACGTCACTCGCCGGAGGATTTCCCGCTCCTCTTCCCTGTCCGGGTAGTCCACCCGGATCTTGAGCATGAAGCGGTCCACCTGAGCTTCGGGCAACGGGTACGTGCCCTCGTGCTCGATCGGGTTCTGTGTGGCCAGTACGAGGAAGGGAACGGGAACCGGCCAGCTCGCCTCGCCGATTGTCACCTGACGCTCCTGCATCGCCTCGAGCAGCGCCGACTGGACCTTCGCCGGGGCTCGATTCACCTCGTCGGCCAGCACGAGATTGGCGAAGATCGGCCCCTTCTTCGGAACGAATTCACGTTGCGATTCGTCCCAGATCAGGGTCCCGATCAGATCGGCGGGAAGCAGGTCCGGTGTGAACTGAATGCGCCGGAACGTCGTGTGAACGGCGTCGGCGAGGGTCCGAATCGCCAGCGTCTTGGCGAGCCCCGGTACGCCTTCCAGTAGAACGTGCCCGCCGGTCAGAAGCCCGACCAGCAGTCGCGTCATCATCGCGTCCTGCCCGACGACCCGGGTTCCTACCGCCTCCTGGATGCGGCCGAACACCTCGCTCGCGCCGCGCAGTTCGTCTCCCCGGCGCTCGAGTTCCGCCTCGCTCACCGCAGCGCCGGGGCCACCCGACGGATCCGTCGTCACCGCTTCATCCTCTCGCCCTCGTCCTCGTATCGGAATACGTATGCCGCCAGCGATCCCGGTCGGATCTCGCCGCCTCGGGCGCGTACGTCAAGGTCCGAACCCGAGCCGTGCTCGGCGCCCGGCGCCTCGAGGACGCGTTCCACGTAGCTGACGCAGCGCTCCCTCCACCGCTCCCAGGACTCGGGTCTCAGGTCCACCCAGCCCCGATTCGCCCAGATCGGTTCGGGCGGTTCGCCGTCGGTATCGGGCAGGAATGCGAGGCGAGGGCCTCGCAGCACTTCGTCTCCCGACGGCAGCAGGATGGGGATACCCACCGAGACGATGTCCGAACGGAGGCGCGCGTCCGACGTGAGAAGCTCGAACGCCCGCTCCGAGGTCGCGGCAGAGTCCAGCTGAGCGGCCTCGCGAACGCCACCGAACAGGCGCCGGAGAATCTCCGCCTCGAACAGCAGTTTGCTCAGTCGTGGCGGGCCGAGCATCTCGAAGGCGATCGATCGAACTCCATGCGCCTCCTCGAGCTCCTCCATGTAGCGGAGCGCGGCCTCGCGCATCGCGCCGCCCCGATACGTGGGCCCCATGGTAGCTGCATCCAGAGCGCCGACGATGTCACGGCCCGTGGGACGTCCACGGATCTCGGCGATCACGGCGTCCGCGATCTCTTCCGGCGTGATCACCTCCATGAGCCCGAGAGCGGAAATCGTCTCGTACTCGCCGAGGCTGAACAGGCCGTTCTCGCCCGCATCGAGGTAGACCGACTCGAGTGGTTCGACGGACTCGCGGCATTCGATCGGTGCGTCTTCATCGAAGGCGACGGCAAGCGATACGGGCCGGGGACAATCCACCCGCGGAATCGGGACGCCGCCCCTGCGGACCGGACCGAACCGGATGTTCTTCCAGCCCACGGCGGCAGTCGGCTTCACCTCCTTGACCACCGGTGTGTCAGGGGTGCGGCCCATCAGGAAGAGAAGCGCCGAGTGCGCGCCCGCCACGCTCGATTTCGACAGCAGCATGGCCGACGGACGTTCCTCCGAGTGGGTGAACGGTACGTTCAATCCCATTCCCCCGGTACCGGACGTTCCGACCTTCAGGTAGACCTGCGACCCCGCTTTCCGCATCCCGTGCAGCAGCACCTGCACGTGCCGGATCAACTGTGGCAGGTAGAGAGTCGTGAGGTGGGCCTCGATGTCGGCGACGGTCGGATGACCACCACTGCGGATCAGCTCGCGTATGGTCGACGCGGAGCGGAACAGGTCCTGATAGGCGATCGCGGTGGCCGTGTTGACGCAGTCGATCACGATCTCCGGCTTGTGCCGGGCGAGTAGGTCGTAGAGAAGAGACCGCTGGAACTCCTTCTCGCCGAGATGACCGAAGAGATCGTTGAGGATCTCTTCCCGTCCTTCGTCCGTTGCCAGCATTTCTCGCCGGGACTCGTCGCGCCGCGTCGTGCGCAGAAAGACGTCTCCCCACTCCGCGACGAGCTCGCCGGCTGAACCGAGGCCCTCGTCCCGCAGCGTGTTCACGCCCACTTCCGCCTCGTCCCGTCGTAGCGCGGCGATCACCACACGGTTCGGCCCCAACGGAAGCAGCTTGCGGGCGATGGCCAGGCCGACCAGGCCCGAGCCCCCGAGAATGAGGATGTTCCTGCCCTGTATGTCCATGGTCCCGTCCTATCGGGCTGTGGTTTCCAGTGCTTCGATTTCTTTCGAATCCAATCTTCGCCAGGCGCCCGGGGCGAGCGACCCGAGCTCGACCGGACCGAAGCTCACGCGCCGCAGACGCCGAATTCTGACATCCAGCATTTGCATCATTCGGCGGATTTCCCGATTCCGTCCCTCTCGTAACGTCAGCTCCAGAATCAGACGCTTGCCGTCACGCGTCCTTCGTACCCGCACTCGCTCGGCGCGAGCCGGGCCGTCGTCCAGCTCCAGGCCTTCCTCGAGCCGGGCGCGGAGGTCCTTCGGGAGCGGCGGATCGACCAGGACCTCGTAGCGCCGGGGCACCGCGCGACTCGGGTGCAGCAGGTCGCGCGCCACATCTCCCTGGTTGGTGAACAGCAGCAGGCCCTCGCTCATCGTGTCGAGGCGGCCGACGTGGAACAGCCCGCCATGCTCCGGGGCGAGAAGATCGTAGACGGTCTTTCGGCCGCGCGGATCGCTCCGGGTGCTCACCACCAGCGGCGGCTTGTGGAGAAGCACCCACTCAGGGCCCGCGATCCGAACCCGTTCCCCGTCCACTTCCACCACACTCGCCTCGGGGTCGACCTTCGTTCCGAGCTCGGTGATGATCCGGCCATCCACCGCCACCCGCCCGGCCTCGATCATCTTCTCCGAGGCACGCCGCGACGCCACTCCCGCCCGGGACAGAAACTTGTGCAGGCGCACCGGCGGAGCCAGCCCGTCAGAGCTCGGCAGAGGGCGCGACCGGTTCGACCTCTGTGGCCTCATCCGGTCCGACCTCCCCCAGCGCGACCGGAAGCTCGTCCGACGGTGGCAGATCGTCGAGACTCGCCAGCCCGAAATGCTCGAGGAACCGATCTGTCGTTCCGTAAAGCAGGGGCCGGCCGAGACCGTCTCCCCGGCCCACCACGCGAATCAATTCCCAGTCGATCAGAGTCCTGAGGACCGATGTGGCGCTCACCCCCCTGACATCTTCGATCTCGATCCGACCGATCGGCTGGCGGTAGGCAATGATCGCCAGCGATTCCAGTGCCGCGGGAGAGAGGTGCGGCGGCCTCGGTATCGAATCGAATCGCTCGAGATACGGTGCGAACTCGGGTCGCGTGAGGAGCTGGTAGCCGTCTCCCAGCTGGTAGATCTGGAAGGCTCGTTCGTCCGCTTCGTAGCGGTCTCGAAGCGCCTCGATGGCCCGCTCGACCTGCGCCTCGTCCAGCCCTTCGTCGGCCCTGGAAAGCTCTGCAGGCGTCAGCGGCGTCTGGCTCGCGAACAGGGTCGCTTCGACGATCTGCTCCGGTTTCATGATTCCTCCTCCGCCCGGACGGGATGCTGGCCGTCCGCATCCATGCCTCGCCCGTTCCGATCCGGGTCGTCCTCGACACCCATCTCCTCAGCACCCTTGCCCGTGGATCCGGCCCGATCGGAGCCCGTCCCGAGCGAGAACAGCCAGACCGGCGAAAAGGGCTTCGTCTGCTCGATTCGAACCACTTGCTGTCTCGCCATCTCCAGGGCGGCCAGTAGTGCCGCTACTGCGTGCGCGCGCGTTCCCCAGGGCTTGAACAGCCGCTCGAGGGCCACCCGCTTCGCTCTTCCGATGAGACGACGCAGCAGCGAGACCTTCTCCCCCACGGTAACCGTGGCAGTCGGCGCTCGGACGTGGGCGGCCGGCAGCGGCTCCGGGATCCGCGCCGCAGCCGCGAGCAGCTCGCGGAGAGTCACCTCGAGCTGAGGGCGCGAGATGACGGGCGACGGCCTGTCCGCAATGTATCCCTTCGCCATGTGGCGGCCCCGCTGGGCCTCCGCCGTCTGCAGCACGTGTACCACGTCCTGGAAATGCTCGTACTCGAGCAGCCTGCGAACCAGTTCCGCGCGGGGATCCTCTTCCCATTCGAACCGGTCCGGCCTCGGCAGAAGCATCTGCGCCTTGATCCGGACCAGCGTCGCCGACATCTCGAGGAACTCCCCCGCCCTTTCCAGCGGCATGCGGTCGAGTCCCCCCTCGATCGCTCGAAGAAACTGTCCGGTGATGTGTGCGATGGGGATGTCCAGGATGTCGATGTCCTGCGATCGAATCAGGTGAAGCAGGAGATCCAGTGGCCCCTGGAAACGGTCCAGCTCCACGACGAAGGACTCTCCGCCGATTCCGATCGGAGACCCGGCCGGGGATTTCGTGGAGCCGGAAATCATCTCGAGTCCGCTTCTTGATTCAGCCCGAAGAATCCACTAGTTTTGAAGATTACCACGTAATTACTGAACAGCGAAGGATTCTGATCGTGCCGAACATCAAGAGCGCCAAGAAGAGACTGCGGCAGTCGAACGTCCGCCGGGACCGCAACCGGGCGGTGCGCTCGGAACTGCGAACGCGGGTCAAGACGTTGCTGGCTACGGAAGACGCGAAGGACGCCGCCGAGCAGTACCGCACCGTTTCGTCGCTGCTGGATCGAGCGGCGCGAAAGGGAGTGATTCCAGCCAACGCTGCCGCACGCAGGAAGTCCCGTCTGGCGCGCTTCGTGAGCGGACTCGAGAGCTGACCCACCGGCCGCGTCCTGCGGCCGGCATTCGGCACACATACACAGATACTCCGGGTCGGGCACGCGATTCCGGAGACGGAATCGGAGGGGCTGGCTCAGCCCGCGCCTCCCCTGTCCGTCGATTCGTCCGTGTCGCCGGATTCGCCTTCCTCCTCGAGCATCTTCGAGACCGCGTCGAAGCTCTCCGGGTCATCGAGGCTGAGTGACTCGAGGAACTCGAGCTCGTCGAGGAACTCATCTCCACCGGACTCGCCCGGCGAGGCTTCCTCGATGATCTCCTCGGGCGCCGCTTCAACGATCTCCTCCTCGAGCGATTCCGGGTCTTCCAGCTCGTCGACCCGCTCGCCGTCCTCACGAGCCCCGTCGTCCGGACCCGACTCCTCGGCCCCGACGACTTCATTCTCCGCCGCATCCTCCACCGCCACGACGACCTCGGAGGCCGGCTCGCTCCAGGCACCCGGCTCGACGTGCTTCGTGGCTGCGGCCTCCGATGGGGCTGTGACCTGAACCAGGACTGTCCCGAGCTCCGCCACGGCCTCCCGCTCCAGTTCGAGCTCATCGCCGACCGACTCGAGCTCCTGCCCGTACTCCGCCTTCCGGCGCTCCCACTCCTCGTCGTCGAACTCGCCAACCTGATGCCGCAGCTCCACCTCCTCCAGCTCGGCCGCGCACAGGTCGTGGCGTTGCTCCAGTTCCGCCAGACGGCCCTGGCGCTCGGCCAGCGAAGACTCCAGCTCCGCCTGGTGACCATGAAGCTCGTTCTCGACCCCGGTGAGGCGATCTCTGTAGTCCGCCCGAACGCGTGAGGCCACCTCGTGCCGGTACTGTCCACCCAGCTCGTCCAGCCGGGACAGCCATTCCATGTACTGAGCCCGCTGTTCCAGCAGTGACCTGATCGCCTCGGGTATCACCAGCAGCCGTCCTTCCTGCTCCGCGTTCATGCGTCCCCCTCCGCAACGAAGCGAACCTCTCCGCCAACGATCGTCCTCTGCACCCGTCCCGTCAGTTCCCAGCCGGCCAGTGGCGTGTTCCGGCTGCGCGACTGGAAGCGCGCCGGATCCACGATCCATCTTTCCTCGGGTGCGTAAAGCACAATGTCCGCGGGCGCCCCCCGTCGCAACGATCCGGTGGGAAGCCCCATGATTCGGGCGGGAGCGCAGGACATTCGATCGATCAGTTCGGACAGCGTCAGATGTCCGGGATCGACGAGAGCTCGCATGCAGAGCCCGAAGGCCGTTTCCAGCCCGTTGATCCCGAACGGAGCGTCGTCGAATTCACGCTCTTTCTCATCGTAGTGATGCGGTGCGTGATCGGTGGCAATGACGTCGATCACCCCCTCTACGAGGGCCTCTCGTACCGCAACGACATCCTCCTCCAGCCGAAGTGGAGGATTGACCTTGGCCTGGGTGTTGTATCCCCGGACCAGTTCCTCGGTGAGCAGCAGGTGATGCGGAGTGACCTCTGATGTCACCGCCAGACCGCGATCCTTCGCCCAGCGCAGGTGATCCACCGACTGCCGAGCCGACACGTGGCAGACGTGCAGGTGCCCGCCCGTCAATTCGCTGAGCAGCACGTCACGTGCGACCATCGCCGCCTCGGCGGCATTCGGGATGCCCCGCAGCCCCAGCTCGGTCGCCACCCTGCCTTCGTTCATCACTCCGCCGTGCGTGAGCCCGGGGTCCTCTGCATGCTGCAACACGGGGATGTCGAAGGTCTGGGTGTACTCCAGCAGCCTTCGCATCAGGCCCGAGTCCCGGACCGGGTGTCCATCATCGGAGACCGCGACGGCACCCGCGTGCACGAGCTCTCCGATCTCGGTCATCTTCTCGCCCTGCTGACCGATCGAGGCCGCGCCGATCGGCATCACGCGAGAAGCCCGGACCGCGCGCCCGGCAGCCCTCACGTATCCGACCGCCGCGGGATCGTCGATCGGGGGGTCTGTATTGGGCATCGCCCAGATCGTGGTGAATCCGCCCGCGATCGCAGCCCGGGAGCCCGTCGCGATGTCCTCCTTGTGCTCGCCGCCCGGCTCGCGCAGGTGGACGTGCACGTCGATGAGCCCGGGCGAAACGGCGAGGCCCGTCGCGTCGAGGGTTTCCGCGTCGTCAGGCTTCGAAATGTCCGCGCCGACTGCCTCGATCCGTCCGTCCACGACGAGAATGCTCGCGACATCGTCGAGGTCCTGGGACGGATCGACGACCCTGCCGCCTTGGATGTACAGGGGCCGGCTCATTCTTCCCCCTTCTTGGCTTCTTCCGCCCGTTCCGGCGCTCCGCCGGCGAGCAGGTAGAGGACGGCCATTCGAACCGCGACGCCGTTGGTCACCTGCGGCAGGATTACCGACTGCGGGCCGTCGGCCACTGCCGAGTCGATCTCTACGCCACGATTCATCGGACCCGGATGCAGCACCACGATCTCGCGCGGAGCCTGTTCGAGTCGCTCCTGCGTGACCCCATAGACCCGATTGTATTCACGGAGAGAGGGTATGAAGCCGGCATTCATCCGCTCCAGCTGCAAGCGCAGCACATTGAGCGAATCCGCCCATTGGATCGCGTCCTCGATGTGTGTGAACACCTGGACGCCCATCTCCTCGATTCGAGTCGGAATCAGGCTCCTGGGACCACAGACCGCGACCTCTGCGCCCAGCTTCTGCAGTCCATAGATGTTCGAGCGCGCGACGCGCGAATGTACGATGTCACCGACGATGCAGACCTTCAGCCCTTCGATGCGTCCGAACGAGTCGCGCAAGGTCAGCATGTCGAGCAGCGCCTGGGTCGGGTGCTCGTGCTGTCCATCTCCCCCGTTGATCACGTTCGAAGGGATCCGGTCGGCGAGAAACTGCGCAGCGCCCGAAGAGCCATGACGGATCACCACCATGTCGATCCGCATGGCCTCGAGGTTACGCGCCGTGTCCACCAGCGTCTCGCCCTTGACGACCGACGAGCCGCTCGCGGCCACGTTCACGGTATCCGCGCCCAGGCGCTTCTCCGCGAACTCGAAGGAGATGCGGGTGCGGGTCGAGGGCTCGAAGAACAGGTTCACGATGGTCTTGCCGCGGAGAACCGGCACCTTCTTGATCGCCCGCTCGCTGATCTCCTTGAATGGCTCAGCCGTATCGAGGATCGCCTGGATCGTCTCTCCGGACTCTTTCTCGAGCCCGATGAGATCCTTTCCGAGGCCGGATTCCTGTCGCTTCTGGTTCATTGCGCCTCCATGGCGGAGACCAGCGTCACCGACGAGTCACCGTCCAGCTCGGGGACCCGAACCTCGACCAGGTCTCGCTCCCCGGCATCTACTCTGAGTCCCACGTAGTCGGCCTGTATCGGCAGCTCCCGGCCTCCACGGTCCACGAGAACGCACAGCTCGATCTTCCGTGGCCGACCGAAGTCCGCGAGCTCCTGGAGCGCGGCACGAATCGTCCGGCCGGTGAACAGGACGTCGTCCACGATCACGACTCGAGCTCCGGTGATATCGTTCGGAATCTCCGTCATGCCAATGACCGGCATCGGTCCGATCTGATGCAGGTCGTCCCGATAGAGCGTGATGTCGAGACTACCGGTCGGCGTGTCGATACCGTGGGTCCGCGCGAGGATCTCCGCCAGGCGGCCGGCGAGCTGGACACCGCGGCGGCGGATGCCTACGAGAAGCAGTCCCTCGGCTCCGCCGTCCGCGATCTCACCCGCCAGTCCTGCAAGGGCGTCGTCGACGCCTGTGGCGTCGAGCAACTGCTGCGTGTCGTCCGGTGTCATTCCGTATCACCCCCTGGTCCGCGGCGGACCGGGATCGAGTCGTGACGGCGTGCGATGTGCCTGCGAGGGCGGGCCTCCGGGTCCGAATGGGTGCGGTCCGCGGCTCCGGCCCGCCGCAGTATACGGACCGCCTCCCGGGGGATCAACGGCCCCGAACCGCGCGCCTGACGAGGACATCCGGACCCCGTGAGATTCGCAGCTTCGCTTGTCTCGAGAGGTTCCCGTTCCTAGCTTTGCGCGCCTCGCCACGGCCGGCACGGATACGCGACCGCCGCCTTCACGAAACGACGGGAGGACCATGAATCGGCTCGCAGCCGCACTCCTTGCCACGACCCTGGCGTTGCCCCTCACGCCTGCGACGGCCGGTGCGGGGATCGTCTCCGCCTTCGGGTCCGACATCGCCGTCATGGAGACCGCGGCCGCACCGGGACCCGGTATCACCCCGGCTCAGGATGCCGCGAGTGGAGACGATGCCGCAGACTCGGACGGCCTGGTCCCGGTCTCGAATCCGAGCTGGACGAGCCTGCTTCCGCCCCTCGTGGCGATCGCGCTCGCGCTCGTGTTCAAGGAAGTGGTGGTTTCGCTCTTCTTCGGCGTCTGGCTGGGAGCTCTTCTGTATACGGGTTTCGATCCGATCGCTGCGACGATGCGGACCATCGACAGTCTCGTCACACCCGCCCTGGTTGACGCCGATCACGCGGCGATACTGATCTTTTCGTTTCTGCTGGCCGGGATGGTCGGCGTGATCAGCCGCAGTGGCGGGACCCGTGGAATCGTGGAGGCGGTGCGACCGCTGGCCACTACCCCACGTCGCGCGCAGCTCGCGACCTACCTGAGCGGTCTCGCGATCTTTTTCGACGATTACGCGAATACCCTGATCGTGGGCAACACGATGCGGCCGATCACGGATCGAATGCGCGTGTCGCGGGAGAAACTGGCATACATCGTCGACTCGACGGCAGCCCCGGTGGCGGCGATCGTATTCGTCTCGACCTGGGTCGGATTCGAGATTTCACTGATCGGGGACGGGCTCGAAGCGGCGGCCGCCGCGGGCGGCGGAACCCTGGAGGCGATGGCTCTGGCCGATGCGAATCCGTTTACCGTCTTTCTTCATTCGATTCCCTATCTCTTCTACCCGATTCTCTCGCTGCTGATGGTCGGCATGGTGATCGCCCTGCAGCGTGACTTCGGTCCGATGCTGCGCGCCGAGCAGAGAGCGTCGCGCGGGGAAGGCCTCTACCGGGAGGGAGCCATGCTGATGTCCGAGGCAGGCTCGCAGGAGATGGAGCCTGACCCCGGTACGCCGCTGCGCTGGTACAACGCGGTTCTGCCCGTCGTCTCGGTGGTCGTGGTCGTCCTGCTCGGCCTCTACTTCGAGGGTCGCACGAATCTCGGACGACCGGGCACGATCTGGGAGATCTTCGGAGAGGCCAACGCATTCAACGCGCTGCTCTGGGGCTCGCTCACCGGAGCCCTCGTCGCGATCGGGCTCTCGGTCGGGCAGCGGATCCTCACCCTGCACCAGGCGGTGGACGGACTCGTCGGTGGCATGCGTGCGATGCTGCTCGCCGGCGTGATACTCGTTCTTGCCTGGTCGCTCAGCAGCGTGACCGAAGTGCTGGGGACGGCCGAGTATTTGAGCGGGCTCCTCGAAGGAAATCTGCGTCCCGAGTTCCTGCCGGTACTGGTCTTCCTGACCGCCGCGTCGATCTCGTTCGCGACCGGCACGTCGTGGGGGACGATGGCCATCCTGATCCCGCTCGTGATTCCGCTGGCCGTCGGCATGGGTGGCGCAGCCGACTTCGACGCGGGCAGCCACTACTCGATTCTGCTCGGCTCGATCAGCTCGGTGCTTGCCGGTGCCATCTTCGGCGACCACTGCTCGCCGATCTCGGACACGACGGTGATGAGTTCGATGGCTTCCGCCTGTGATCATGTCGACCACGTGCGCACGCAGCTCCCGTATGCGCTCACCGTCGGGATGGTGGGAATGCTGGTCGGTGACATACCGACCGCATTCGGAATGCCTCCGTGGATCAGTTATCTGGTCGGGGGCACGGTGCTCTTCCTGGCGCTTCGGTTCGTGGGAAAGAAGGACTTCGACTCGCCGCAGTGGGCAGGATGACCCGCGGGAACGATCCAGCCTTTTCCTTCTGCAGGAGTACCCGCATCGACGCGTGCCAGCGCGAGTGCTTCGACCCCTTCGGCGGTCCTGCCACGATCTTCATGGCGCCGGATCGAGGGTCTGCCCCGGGCATGTGTAACTCCTGCCCGATTGTCCGCAGAAACTAGGTGGACATAAGATAGACAAACTCATCAACTATGGGCCTGTCACCAGACGACATCTTGACAAAACATCGACATGTGTTATGTTACAGGTATTGGCCTATGGAGGCCATCGAAAATGACACCCGGGGAAGGAGACTGAGGCAATGAAGACGAGATTCCTGATGGTCGCTACGGCGCTGATGTTCGGCGCGGTGGCCTGCACCGACAACCCGACGTCCCCTGAGGCCGACGCGCTGCTGAAGAAGAATCCCGCGCCGTCGGAGGCGCCCGGCGCAGGGCAGGCCGAAGGTACGATCGTCGAAATCGCGAGCGCCGTGAACGAAGAGACGGGCGAGTTCGGCACGCTGATCTTCGCGCTCGGCGAGGCCGGACTCGTGGACGCGCTGAACGGCAAGGGTCAGTTCACCGTGTTCGCGCCGACCGACCAGGCCTTTGAGGACCTGGACATGATGCTGCAGGCCGACTTCGGCATCAGCCTGGGGGATGTGGTCGCCAACACGGAGCTGCTGACGGACATCCTGCTTTACCACGTTAAGGAAGGGCGGAGGTTCTCGAACAGCGTCCTGAACGCCCGGCAGCTCAACATGAAGAATGGCGAGTTTGTCTTCGTGGGCGAGGGATCTCTCAGCGACGCCGCAGGTCAGACGATCGGATTCGTGGATACCGACATCCCCGCGACGAACGGCGTGATCCACGTGATCGACACGGTCCTGCTGCCACCGTCCGTGCTCGAGGCGCTGGGTCTGTGAGCAAGCTGCGGGAGCTCGCGGGGGCTGCTCTTCTCCCCCTCGCGTTCGTCGCGAGCCTCGTCGAGTCGAT
>CBDTXM010000035.1:0-21572 GCA_965364445.1 uncultured bacterium
TTCGGGCCCGATGGACTGATCCTGCACTCCCAGGGGCACATGGACGAGGAGGAATACGCCCGGCAGCTCGAGTTCGGTCTCCAGGAAGGGCCTGGATGATCGCCAGCGGGAGTCGTGATTCCGGAATTCTCGTTCGATCCGTAAAGTCATCTGATTCGCAGGCCTGGCTGCGACTGCGGTCCGAATTCTGGCCAGACGGTGCTCCATCCGAGCACGCGGAGGAGATCGCAGCGTTCTTTCGGGGAGAGTCATCGGAGCCCGCCGCGGTGCTCGTTGCCGAGATTCGAGATCTGGGGGTCGTCGGCCTGGCGGAACTGTCGGTGCGTCCCTGCGCAGAGGGATGTCGAACCAACCGGGTTGCGTACCTGGAGGGCTGGTATGTGATCTCCGAGGCGCGCGGACGGGGCGTGGGACGAGCACTGGTAGCTGCCGCCGAAGACTGGGCACGCTCCGAGGGCTGCAGTGAGTTTGCTTCGGACTCGCTGGCCGACAACGAATCCAGTGCTGCAGCCCATCTCGCTGTCGGATTCGAAGACGCCGGCCTGATCCGCTGCTTCCGAAAACAGCTCTGAACCGATGTGCTGGACCTGGCGGAATCTCAGCGATTCCGGACTCTGTTCGAGTCTATGGAGAGTACTCTGTATTGCAGAGTAGGGGCGCAGACAGGCCGGTGGTCAGGGCCTCCCGGCGTGAGTATCGTTCAGCGCAACAAGTCGGCGACCACGGGCCGTGTCTCACGGATCCGGTCGTAATCCAGCGTCAGTCCGTATGGCCCGAGAATCGCGCCGACGAAGTCGTACGTCGGCTCGAGCGCCTCGAAGGGCACGGTGACGACATCAAGCGGCGTAGACCCGGCGTTGTTCGCGATGGTCTTGTCGGCGCCGGCTTCCAGGAGTGCCTCGACGATCTCGGTTCTGCAGAAGAATGCCGCCGTCAGAAGCGCGGTGGATCCGTCATTGTTCTGCTGGTCCAGGTCCGCGCCCGCCTCGATCAGCGCCATCGCTGCCTCGGTCTGTCCGAAGGTCGCGGCCGTGATCAACGGGCTGGATCCTCCTGATGGTTCCCTCGAATTCAGATCGGCCCCCGCCGTGATGTGCGCCTGGAGCGCCGGTATGTCGCCTGAGGCGGCGGCCCCGTGAATGTCCGGGCCCGCCGCCGATCCGCTCGCTCTCGAAGTCTCCGGGGGCGCGGCGTCGAGGGCCCGGTCGAGCATCTCGACCAGCTCGTCGCGGGAATAGCTGTACTCGTGACCCTCGTTCAGCTGGGCGACCTCGGTCAACGCCTGCCGGATCGTGATCTCGGCCTCGAACGCGTTGGGTACGACCATGTACCGCCGCTTCGGTGACTCGCTGGTCAGGAACTCCAGCGCCGCGCGAGCCACGTCCTCGGGATCGTCGTACTGGGATCGATCGAGCGGTCCCGTGATCAGGTCGAGCATCGAGGGATACCGGGAGCCCTCCGCCGAATAGCCGGCTTCCTGCATCCGCCTGACCATGGATTCCACGATCTTCGACTTGTAGTTGCCGGGCTCGACGGCGGCCACCCGGACCCCGAACTGCTCAAGTTCGGCGGCCAGCGCGTCGGTATAGGCCTCGACGCCGTGCTTCGTCATGCTGTACGCGCCACTGTACGGCCCGGACAGGATGCCAGCGATGGAGCTGACGTTCATCAGGCGTCCCTCGCTCTCGATCAACAGGTCCGCGAAGGCGCGCGTGACGCGGTAGGGTCCGAGGAGGTTCACGTCGAGGATAAACTGCATTTCCTCTTCCGGCGCCTCGGTCAGGGGGTTCATGACGGCAACGCCGGCGTTGTTTATCAGGCCGTACAGTCCTCTTCCCTCCGACCGGACGAACGCCACGGCCGCGTCGATCTCGCTCTGGATGGTCACGTCGAGCCGAACGGACCGAACGTTTTCCATCGCGTCGAGACGAGCGAGATCTTCGGACTTCCGGGCGCCCGCGTAGACGAAGAACCCGTTCTGAGAGAGTACCTCGGTCATCCGGAGTCCGATGCCCGAGCTCGTGCCGGTGATCAGCACGGCGGGCATTCCATCCGGATTCTGCGCGATCGCGGCCGCCGGCGCGGCCGCGCACGTAAGGACCGCGAGGGTGAGAGCCAGACGACAAGTGCGGAAGGCGGAAATTGCTCGAATGGACAAAGAGGCCCCCTTCGTATCGGAAGATCTGCCGATCGGGAACGGGCTGAACCTACGAAGCCGACCCGGGCATGGCGACGCCCATGCCCTCCGCGGTCAAACCTGCTTCCTCGGCCTCCCTGCCTTCTTCGGCTTCGGATCCGGAAGTTCACCGGCCGTGATCCGAACCAGCTCGCTCAGCCAGTCACCATCTTCCAGCTGATCCTCGATCAACAGGGCAGGTCTCGCTCCGGGATAGGGCTCTCCTTCCACCACGCGGCCGATATAGTCACGGCCCCCCTTCGTCGGTTTGAAGAACAGCCGATCGTCGCAGATCATCCCGAAGAACTTGCCGTGACTGTAGAGGCCGTACTCACCGAACATCTTCTTGTATGTGACGCCACAGTCCGCGTCCAGCTGGTCGACCACGAATGCGACGAATTCCGGATCTGATGCCATTCGAGGGCTCCTGACGGTTAGAGGGACTTGCGTGCGGCGATCGGTTGGTCTGCACTCACCCATGGTCACGGTCTGCCATCCGCCGACCCGGCGAAACGAGTCTGATTGCAGCGCACGGGACCGGACTCCGGAAGACGAGTTCCGTGGATTCCTCGGCCCGGCAGCGTATATTGACCACTCACCGGCGTAGCTGTCACCTGGGGCACATCGGCCGCGCCGCGGTGGTCTCGACTCGTATTTCGCCCGCTGATTCTCCTTCCTGGAGTCCGAAAACATAGTGTTTCGCGAACTGTTGCGCCGAAGAGTCCCCCAGATCGTGGGGGGGTATCTCGCCACCAGCTGGATACTGCTCGAGTTCACGGATTGGGCGGTCGGCCAGTACGCTCTTTCTCCCGCGCTGACCAACCTGGTCGTCACGACGCTGCTTCTCCTCCTCCCCGCGATCGCGGTTCTCGCCTGGCGGCACGGAGCGCCTGGAGAGGACGGATGGACCCGGACGGATGCGGCGGTCGTCGGGCTCAATCTCATCGTGGCGGGCGGGATCCTGATGCTGTCTTTCGGAGGGGAACAGCTCGGGGCGGTGGCGACCGTCACCGTCCTCGAGGACGACGAGGGGAACCCGGTCGAGCGCCTGATTCCGAACGAAGAATCTCGTCGCGCGATTCTCGTGTGGGACTTCGACAACGCATCGGGTGATCCGGCGCTCGATTGGCTGCGTGGGGGACTGTGGACGGCCTTCGTTCAGGATCTCAGCCAGGACCTGTTCGTGACACCGGTCGAAGTGTCCGAGCCGCGACTTCGGGATCCGCTCTCGGCCGCCGGATTCGAGCTTCCATACGAGGTGCCGCTCGCCCTGAAGCGGCGACTGGCTGCCGAGCGGGGCGTGGGGCACTTCCTCGAAGGCGAGATCCTGGCCGGGCAAGATGACACGCTCATCGTCGAGACGAGGCTGTACGAGACCCGCAACGCGCGGCTGATCGCGGAGCGCCGATACCAGGGCGTCGACCCACTGGAGATGGTCGACCGGATGACGGTGGATGCCCGTCGGGACGTGGGGATTCCGGAGTGGCAGATCGAGTCTTCGCTCGATCTGCCGTCGGCCGAGCTGCTCACCGAATCGCCCGATGCATTCCGCGCGTTCGCCGGGTACCGAGAGGCAGCGTATCAGAATCGCACGGAGGATGCGCGTGCGGCGGCCGACGCCGGCGTGGCGCTCGACTCGACGTTCGCGGCTGCACTCGGGGCCTCCGCGTTCATGTCTCTCTCCCTGGGCGAGCAGACGGTGGCCCGCGAGGGCATCGAGGCGGCGCTCCGATACTCCTACCGACTTCCCGAGCGGTCGCGGCTGCTTCTCCAGATGCTGGATCGCATGTTGTTCCGCATGGATCCGGAGGGCGCGCTCCAGACCGGTCGGTACTGGGCCGAGCTCTATCCCGCGGATCCTCTCGCTCGCCAGCTGCTCGCGCAGGCCCACGGAATGCAGGGCGACCGGAAGGGAGCGATCGAACAGTACCGTGCAGTACTGAGCCTCGATCCGGGTAACGTCACGGCTCTCGAAGCTCTGGCCGCGACGTTCTCAGCGGAAGCCAGCTACGACAGTGCGCTCAGCTACTACGGCCGGCTCGCCGAGCGACGGCCGGGAGATGTGCAGACCCGGCTCAACATTGCCGACACCCACGCACAGCTCCTGGAGTTCGATTCGGCGCGGTCCGAGCTCGAGCGAACCCGGATCGCCCACTCGGAAAACCCGGAGGTTCTCGGGCGGCTCGCGCGCCTCGACATGCGACTCGGGGACTTCGGTGCGGCCGCCGGTCATGCAGAGGAGATGGCGGCGCTCACCCGGACACCGCGGGAGCGGGACCTGGCAGCCGCGACGGCCGAGACTCTGCACTATCAGCTGGGTCAGTACGAGGGCCTCCTGGAAGCCTGGCGGGAGCGACTGGCGGCCGTCGTCGAGTTCGCGACCCCGATCGAGGCGATCGGTCTGCTGATCCTGTCCGAAGTTCTCACGTTCGCATCGGACTGGGATCGGGACGCTTATGCCCTGGCCCAGATCGACAGCCTTCGGGCGACGGTCGAGGAGCCGTGGAGCCTGCTGTTCGCGATTCCGTCGGTCCAGATCCACCTCGATCAGGGAGATCTCGAGGCCGCGCAGAAGTCGCTGGACGAACTGCGGCGGCTCGATCAGGTGTTCGGAGGGGCGCCGGCGCGACAGGCGCGGATCCGATGGGTCGAAGCGAGGATCGCGGAGCAGGAGGACGGAGACTGTCGGAGGGCGCTGCCCGCGTACGAGGACGCAAGGGAACTGGCTCCGACTTCACCCACCTTCCGAGCCTGGCTGGCCAGCTGCCAGATCTCGATGGATCGGTGGGAGGAGGCGGAGAGGGAGGTCGAGTGGCTGCTCGTCCGCTATCCCGGGGATGCCAAGCTCCGCATGGTGGCCGCCCGCCTGTTCGCCGCCCAGGGGGATACGGCCGACGCGATCGGACAGGTGGAGGCGGCGCTGGAGACCTGGTCAGACGCGGATCGCGCGTTTCGGCCGGCCCGGGACGCCGCCGCCGAGCTCGAGCGGCTGCGCGCCGGGCGTTGAGGGCGGCGGCCGGTTCGTCCATTCTGCTCCCGGCCCGATCGCCGGTGAGATTGCCGGTAAGCCTGCCGGTGCCTGCCACGGCAAAGCGCGAAGGGAATTGACATGGAGCTCGGAGCATTCTCCGTCAGCCTGGCCGTCGAGGACCTCGGTCGCTCCCGCGAGTTCTACGAGAAGCTGGGCTTCGAAGAATTCGCCGGTGACGAGTCGCAGAACTGGCTGATTCTGAAGAACGGCCACGCCACGATCGGACTGTTCCAGGGGATGTTCGACAAGAACATCCTCACGTTCAATCCGGGCTGGAGCCAGGAGGCGGAGCCGCTGTCGCCCTTCACCGACGTGCGGGAGATTCAACGCCGGCTGAAGGAGCAGGGAATCGAGGTCGTCCTGGAAGCCGACGAGGGCGGTTCGGGACCCGCGAGCATGATGGTCGTTGATCCCGATGGGAATCAGATACTCCTGGACCAGCACGTCTGACTCGGGACGGCCCCAGCGCCGCTCGATGCAGCGAGGAGAGATTGGATGCGGAACGAGAGCCTCGACCGGAACATCGACTACATCGAGATTCCCGTCACGGACATGCACGACGCGAAGCGGTTCTACGGCGACGCGTTCGGCTGGGCGATGACCGACTACGGCCCGGACTACACGAGTTTCCACGACGGCCGGCTCGACGGCGGCTTCCGGCTCGAGGAGCAGGTCGTGAGGGGAGGGCCCCTGGTCGTGCTCTACTCGTCGGATCTCGAGGGGCTGGAGTCGAGAATCAGCGAGCTCGGCGGCCGGATCGTGCAAGAGATCTTCGAGTTTCCGGGCGGACGGCGGTTTCATTTCCTCGACCCGAGCGGAAACGAGCTGGCGGCCTGGTCGGATCGCTGATCCCTGCGGCCTTCGCGGCGAGCACGATCTCGCGCGAGGGAGACGCAGGCAGAGCATGGATCGAGTCGCTGCCGGGTCGGGCCGACGAGCTGCTGCGCAGCTGGGAGCTGACGCCGAAGGGTCCGACCCTTCACGGATACGTCGGAATCGTCATCCCGGCGGTACGGGGCGACCGGAAATGTGCGCTCAAGATCTCCTGGCAGGACGCTGACACCGAGCACGAACCCGACGCCCTGAAGGCATGGCGGGGAAACGGCGCCGTGGAGCTGATCGCTTTCGATCGGAGCCAGGGCGCCTTGCTTCTCGAGCGCCTCGACGCTTCCACGGACCTCGAGAGCCTTTCACCGGACCGGGCGGTGCAGGTGGCCGGTCGACTGCTCCGACGGCTGGCGATCCCGGCGCCCACCTGGGCCCGATCGCTGCGAAGGGAAGCGGAATCGCTGAGATCCGATCTGCCCGGCCGGTGGCAGAGGGCGGGCCGGCCCTTCCCACGATCCCTGCTGGAACGGGCGTGCCGGACGATCGATGACCTCGCCCCCGACACTGCCGATCTGCTGGTCGACGTCGATCTGCACTACCGCAACGTACTCGCCGGCCAGCGTGAGCCCTGGCTCGTCATCGATCCGAAGGTCGTGGCGGGAGACCCGGAGTATGCCGCCGCAGCGCTGCTCTGGCAGCCATTCACAGCCATCCGCGCGCGCCGGGACCTGGATCGGATGCTGTCGATCCTCACCGAGGCGGCCCGACTCGATGCGCAGAAGGCCCGGGCCTGGACCTTCGTCCGGGTCGTCGACTACTGGCTGTGGGCGGTGGAGCAGGGCCTGACCAAAGACCCGGTGCGATGCGAGACGCTGGCGGATTTCCTCAGCGGGAGCGCAGGAGAGTGAGGTCCTCGGCCGCCACGACGTAGGTGAAGAACCCGTTCGTGACGCGCGCGCCTTCGAGATCGGACTCTGCGGCCAGGCTACGCGTCAGTTGCACGTCGGATGTGCTGAGCGCCGGTGTCCCGAGCGCCAGCCGGTCCCCATTCTTCTGAATCGTGTGGTTGTGCAGCGCGTACGAATATCGCCAACCGCGGGACCGGTACTCGTCCACGACCTCGAACCCGTAGACGGACTTCGGCGGAAACATCTCCATTCCGGCCCCGAAGATGACGGCAACCCGGGAGTCGCCGTCGGACTCGTGCCGAAGCACCGAGGCCAGGAACTCGGTAGGCTGCTCGAGCTGCCCCACCCGCGAGTTCTGAAACGCGAACAGCAGCGCATCGAGGCAGCGAATCGGTTCGATCGTGCCCGCCTCTCCGCGCCGTGCGAGCTCGGCATTGAACCGTTCGTCGCGCCACAGGATCTCCTCTTCCTCGGTTGCCGGTACCGGCTCATCGGCAATCGGAATCCGGACGTCGGCGCCGTCGGACCGAAGGGTGGTTCGGTACGCCTGATAGGCGCTGTCCTGCGGCGATGTGAAGCTCGCGAACACCGGATCGTCGGGGAATTCCCACCGAAGGAGTACGGCGTCTCCATCGATGGCAATCGTGTCGGGGTCCGCCGGGAACGCACAAGTCGTCCCGGCGGTATCCCCGTCGAAATCGTTCCCGGGCCCACCGCAGGACAGCACTACCATAGAGATCGTCCACACGGCAGCGCGGAGCATGGCCCGGCTCGATCTTCCCCGATCGGATCAGCTGAAGAAGTTCTTGACCTTCGCCGAGAACTCGTCCCAGTGACTGTCCATGCTGTGGCTCAGCTGTTTCCAGCCTTCCTTTGATCCCTCCCACCAGTCCTCGAAGGTCTCATCGGACGCTTCGGCCAGCTCGTCCAGCTTCTTCCGACCCCGGTCGAGGACGTCCTCCGCCTTCGCGACCGCCTGCTTCATCTCGTCCGATGCTTCGTGTCCGGACTCGGCCGCCTTCTGCTTCAGCTTCTCCAGGCCTTCCTCGGCCCGGTGCAGCTTCTGCTCCATCTCCCGTTGGATCTCTTCTCTCGTCGGCATGTCTGCTCCCCGGTGTTGGTCAAAGAGTGGTTGTGTCGCTTCGGTCTCGATCAGCGTGCGTGCAACGACCCGAACAGCGCGGCCCCTGCGGTCGCGATCTCGTCGAACACGCTTCCGTCGTGGTTCGCGTCGAGGACCTTGCTGATCATATCCATGGCGCCGGATGAGCGCTGCTGGAGGGCGTGAGTCTCGGAGTTGAGATACGAGCCCAGCTCACTCGATTGCATGTGGCCCTTCTTCCGGGCCCGTCCGACGGCACTGAGTACGAGAGGCGCGGCCATCGCGAGCAAGTGCATCGCCTTGGCGGTATCGATCCCGCCGGCGCCACCTACGGCGCGGGCCGCCGCCTGCTTCTGTCCGCCGAAAGCGTGCGCGAGGATCTTCTCTCCGTCGCCGTCCACGCCGGCCCGGCTCAGGAAACCCCCGATATCATCGAAGACGCTTCCGTCGTGATCGCGGTCGATCGCGGCGGCGAGGGCGGCCGTTCCCTCCGGACTGGATGCGTTACGGGCGAGGCTCGAAACGAGCATCGGGATCGCGGCGCTGAGCGCCTTCGATGTCGATTGCGAATCGAGGCCGAGCGAGCGACCGAGTGAATCGATCCCATCGCTGCCGAGCGCGTGCATTACATCGTCCATCAGTGCCATGGCAAGTTCTCCCTAGGGTTGCGTTTTGCCTTCACAGCTTCCCAATAATTATGATCATAATGGCGGTTGCTACGGGCGGGTATTGGACCTTCGGCTAATCATTCCCGACTGTGGCATCGACGGGTCCCGGTGCGTGGGCCCTGCGAGTGAGAGGCGGTTGAACCCGTGAACCAGGAGGCAGCACATGAGGATTCTGAAGGTGGTCGTGATCGGTGCCGCGGCGTTGATGTTGACGGGCGGGGAGGTGAACGCACAGCAACCCGCATCGGGTTTGCAGGATCTCGTCGGCACCAGCGTCGGCACGACCGGCTACCAGATGCAGCAGCGCGGGTACACCTGGCTTCGGAACGACAAGACCTCCACCGACATCTGGGACTACTGGCGTGATCGCAATGGTCGCTGCGTGACCGTGCATTCCAGCAACGCGCGCGTCTACTCACTGGTCTATGCGCCCGGGATCGACTGCGGTACAGGCCAGGCCACCGGCGGAGGGGACGACTACGGACACGACTACGACGAAGCCTTCGACACGGTGTGCGGCGTCGTCACCGGCGGACAGGTGTATCGCTACCGCTGCCAGGCGAAGGACTACTACTCGGGGCGCCACAGAGTCGCGACCGACCTTCGCTTCCCGGACAATTTCCTGCGCATGGTCTGGAAAGGCGGCAATCGAGTCGCCCTGATGTTCGAGGGGATGGCGACGCAGTACTCGACCTTCAACGTGAACAACGGTGAGACGACGATTCCGTTCGAGGACAAGACCTACTTCTTCCTGAGCGATCGTCACGCGGCCCGCGAGGCGCTTCAGAATTACCGATAGCGCCCGCAGGACCGAGGCCCGGGGCCAAGGTCGCCCTGGGGTCCGAATGCACGCTGGAGAGGCCGGATCGCGTTGCTCGATCCGGCCTCTTCGATCTCAGCCGTCTGACCGGAGGGCCGGAATGACGATCAGAGAGCGCCCTCTGACCCCGTGTACATGACGCTCACCACACCCGGGCCCTCGTCCGTGTAGCCCCAGTCGCACTGCCAGGGTGCCTGCGCCTCCGGGACCCGCACCTTTACGACCGTATAGTTCTCGCCCATCTCCGAGCTGATCACGGACAGGCCGCTCCGGCTCACACCCACCTGCTCGGCGACCGCCACCAGGCAGTCGGACTCGGCCTGCGACACTCCGGTGCCGGCGCCCGAATCCGCCTCGCCCGAGGTAATCTCGAACGCGATGTCGTAGTTCGCGACCTGGCCCTGACGCGCGGCGTTCCGGTTCAGAAACACGGCCACCTTGTGGTCGCCGTCGAGGTACAGCTGCCCGGCATATTCGCGCCCGCCGCTGGCGGACGCATACATCGCTTCGTCTCCGGGGCCGCGTCCGGGAACGTAAACGTTGAAGTCCGCCGACTGGTTATCGGGGCGGAGGCTCACCTTGAGGAACTGGCCCTCCCGGGCGCCAAGCTCGTAGATGACGCTCTCATAGCCCTCGATCCGGTCCGTGATGACGGTGCCCGTGGTGCCCGGGTCGAATCGGACCCGGACCGTTCGGGTGTCGTCCTGGGCGATCGCGTGGGACGCGATGACCAGCGAACAAACGGCAACCGTTGCGACTGCTCTGCGGAACATCTGCACGATCCTCCGTTTCGGTCGATCAGAATCCATCCAAGTGTCTCCCGACGAAGACGTCACGCGCCGCGACCCGAGAACCACGCACAGACGAGCCGAATCAGGAGCAGGTTGACGAGCGGCGCGGCGGCCGCCAACCAGGGTAGCAGCGCCTCCGAGGCTCCGCCGATGAACCGGTTCCAGGGCAGGCCCAGCGGAAGCAGGAAGATGCCGGACAGAGGGTCCCGCTCGGCACCGAACAGCCCGAAGGTCCCGACGAGAAGTAGCACCAGCGCCAGGATGTATAGCGCCAGAAACCCGTAGAAGATGATCGCGCAGGGCCGGGTCATTGGCCTCGCCTCCGTTTCGAGAAATCGTTCAGCCGATGTCGTCCAGCATCTGTTGCATCTTGCGGTTGAGCTCCGCGAGGCCCTTCGAGAGCGCGATCCGGTCCTCCTCGTACTCGTCCGCCGCCGCCTCTCCGAGCTCATCGAGCGCGGTCTTCGTGGCCTCGTACTCGGATTTGATCTCGGCGAGCGCATCGTCGCCGAACTCCTCCGCGCCAGCCTCGAGCTTGGCGAAATCAGACTCCATCGCTTCGAGGTCTCTGGCTACCGCGTCCTCGAACTCCTGCTCCGCCTCGATCGCCGCAAGTTTCGCCTCGTACAGTACGCGCTCGACCTCGCGCTCCTTCTCCACGATTCCCTGCTGGAGCTTCTCCGCCTCTTCTCCGGTCGCCGACTCGAGCCGCTTCCAGTCGTCTTCGATCGCGTTCGAGAGTTCGCTCGCTTCGGCCTCAACCGAGTCCCAGTAGCCGGAGAGCGCGGCGCCCATTGCCGCCTCGCGCTCGGAGACTTCGCGTGAAATGATGTCGAAGTCCTTTTTCGCCGATTCCATGAACGATTTTGAGGCCTTGACTACCTCATTCTCGATGTTCTCGGCCGTTTCGGCGACCTCAGCGGTGGCGTCCTGCATCGCGTCCTGCATGTCGTCGGCGTCGCCACCACACGCGATGAGACCGGTGCTCGCGGCGGCCAGTAACAGCATTCGAATGTGTCTCGCACTCATAGGGAAGTCTCCGTTGATGCGTTAGAAAAAAGACGATCGTACAGCTCGAGTCCAGTTCAGGCGGATTTCTTGAACATGCGATAGATGCCCAGCAGCAGCATGGCTCCAAGGACCGCAGCGATGAGTCCCGGCACCGCGCCGGTCACACCGAGCAGGGAGACCCCGAAGCCTCCGATCCAGGAGCCGGCAATGCCGAGAAGGATCGTGGCGAACCAGCCTCCCGGATCCTTGCCGGGCATCAGGAGCTTCGCGAGCACGCCGATCGCGAGTCCGATCAACGCGGCAATCAGCACTCCGAGGATCCCGCCGACAATCATATAGGTCGTTTCCTCCATCGTACCTCTCCTCGTCTGGTCGCTCTTCGGCAACGTCCGTCAGCCGGACCCTCCGGCGGGCCACGGGCGGTAGACCTGAAATTCGCGGGATGATAGGTCCGCGGTGCGTACTCGGTCAACGATCCCCGCGGAGTGCCGTCATTTGAGGAATCGTGGCCTTGACAGGGTCCCCTTCGCCCGGCATACCTGATCGGCGCCGATTCTCAATGCACTCCCAATGGAAAGGACAGGACGGATGATCAGGACGCTCAGTGCGCTTGCCGTCATGGCAGCGACGGGGACTCTCGCTGCCTGCTCCAGCGGCAGTGGAGGCAGTTATGGATCCGCGTCAGAGCGGGCAGGGATGGGCGATTACGATGCCTCGGGCCAGATCCCCTGCGCCCAGTATGCCGGGCAGCCGATGCGGCAGTGCGACTTCCGCGTCACCCGCGAGGGCGGGGGGAACGCGACGATCATGGTGACCAGGCCGGACGGAGCGGAACGTGCACTGTTCTTCGAGAACGGCCGTTTCCTCAGCGCCGATACGAGCCAGGCGGACGGTTACCCGGAATACAGCGCCTCGCGCAGTGGGGACATGTCGATCGTGCGCGTGGGTGAGGAACGGTACGAGGTTCCGGACGCCGTCATCTTCGGCGGCTGACCGGTCGATCGTCAGTGAATGCCCCGCCCGGAAAGCGAGTTTCCGGGCGGGGCGTTTCGCATCGGGACTCGGCTCACGGCGGATACGGATAGCCGTGGTCGAGCGCGGCCTGGAGCAGCCGGTCATGCCCGTAGATATCGTCGAAAAAGTGGGGGTGCTCCTCGTCCGCCATCGCCGTCGTGTAGAACAGGATCACCGGGAGTCGCGTCGCGAGGTCAGCCCGTGTCGGGGCATCCGCGTTCATCGCGGCGTTGATCGATTCCGACGTCCACTCCGGCTGATCGCGTAGCACCCATTCCGCGAGGTCCTGCGGACGTTCCAGCCGGATGCAGCCGTGGCTGAAATCACGTCGGGCCCGGGAGAACAGATCATGGGCCGGCGTGTCGTGCAGGTAGACGTTGTCGGCATTCGGAAAGATGAATTTCGCCTTACCGAGCGCGTTTCCCGGACCCGGCTTCTGACGAACCTTGAGGCGCCCGGCCCGGACGGCCGCCAGGTTCTCCTCGGTGGCCGGCAGCGGGCGCGATTCCCACCGGAAGTCTTCGACGATCTCGAAGCGCCGAGTCCGGAGGTAGTCGGGATCGCGGGCCGCCCGCGGCGCGACCTCTCCCACGGCGATGCTGTACGGTACGTTCCAATAGGGGCTCATCACCACGTAGTGCATGTCGCCCCGGAAGGCCGGGGTCTGCTTGTTGAGCGACTTGCCGACGACGACCCGCATCTGCTGAGCGATACGGTGGTCGGGGTGCGTCGGATCGAGGGCCCAGAGTTCGAAGGCCGGAATGTTGACCAGGATCCAGGGCTCGGTCTCCACGCCCGGCAGCCAGCGCAGCCTCTCCAGCGCCAGCTCGATCTGCTCGACCCGATCGCTGATCGGTGTGTTGAGGTGCGCGAAGGTCGAGGGACCGATGACGCTGTCGGTCTCCAGACCATGCCGCATCTGGAAATGTGCGACGCCCGCGGCCACCTCTCCCTCGTAGATCGAATCCGGTCGGGGCGTTCCGGCCGGAAGGTCGCCGAGCGCGAGAAGCAGTTCATGGAGCTGTGGGAGCCCGACGTACGGATCGCCGGGGTGAACGGTAGCCGTCTCGGGAACGGAGGGCAGGGGAAGCTCGGCCAGTTTCCGGTAATCAGCCAGCACCCGCTGCATGCGGACGTACTGCGGGAAGGGCGGTTCCACCGACGCGACGACGGCCGGGAGGTCATCCCGCGAGATGGCATCCAGGGCGACGGCCGCTAGATCCAGCTTCTTCTCTTCGACGTTGTAACCGAAATGGAGGTTCGCCGGATTCACGCGCCCGATGTGCAGATCCGACAGATAGCGCAGGAAGCCGATGCTGAGCGCCCCGTCGATCAACGCGAGCTCCGACCGGTCGAATCGCTCGCCGGCATCCAGGGCCGACACGTAACTCTTGAGCGTCTCGGCGTCGTAGTCCTCCGGGTCCAGACCGTGGGCTTCGGCGTCCTGCAGCACCTCGACGAGGTGCCGGGCCGGGCGCCTGACCCGGCCATCCTCGAACCACAGCAGGCCGAATTCCCGGGGCTCGTAGAGCTCGAGCATCTCGTCCTGGTAGTGCGGGTAGTCGGGCCACCGGAGATAGGGGTTGTGCGCCGACTCGACCAATGTGCGCAGGGTGTGCGCGGCCATCGTATCGGCGGTGGCCGGACTGCTGACGGACGGATCGCTCGACAAGACGAACGCGGACGCCTGCGATGGCACGTTCAGCGCCATGGCTGCGGCGATTGCGACTGGGCCAAAGATTCGAATCATCTCTGTTCTCCAGCTCTTCAGGAGGGTCCGGTACAACCGTTCGGACAGATAATCGGCTCCCCCGACGGATGCGGCAACGCCCCGCTGCCGTGCTCTTCCTGCCGCTCCCGAGTCTCACTCGTCTTGACACCCGCCGCGCGCGCGGGTCGATTCGCAACCGTCCGCCCGGATCGGTCCGGTGTCGGACTGACCACCATGCGTAGACTGGAGACGAAGAATGAAACGTGCTCTGACCACCGCCGTATTCTGCTTGCTGGCCGCCGCCTGCGGCGGATCCTCGAGCGGTGCGCCGGCCTCCCCCAGCTTCAACGATCTTGTCGGGATGCAGGCCCGGAACATCGACTACGAGATGGAGAACCGGGGTTACTCGGCGAAGGACGGCTACAAGACCTCCGACACCTCCTACGTCTACTGGTGGAACGCCTCGACACGACATTGCGCATCGGTTGCGACCCGCGACGGGCGGATCGCCGGGATCGATACCGTCGATTCGTCGAACTGCATGTGAACCATCTCGGCCGCACCCGCGGAGACCGATCGACGAACTGCGTCTCCGTGGGTCGCGGTCCTGATCGCTGATCAGCCGACCGATGAACATGCGCACGGAACTGATCCGGCCGATCGCCGTTCTCGCGGTGGCTCTTCTGCTCGGCCCGCTGACGGGCGCGGCCCAGGAGTCGATCGTCTCGATGGGCCAGCCGAGCCGCTGGTGGCCCTACACCGGCGCCTTCTTCTCCCTGAACGAGCTGTCGGCCGAGACCGCAGTCGGGGGAACGGCCCTGCTCGGCGTCCAGCGGCCGCTGATCAACCCGCTCACCGGCGGTCCGACGCTGGCTCTCGAGGGCTACGTGGGCGGCGCCGGATCTCCGATCTCCGGCGTAGACGGCGGTTTCCGCGCCGCGATGGCGCTGCCTATCCTGTTCACGCAGTTCGGGGTCGACTGGAATCTCAGGGTCGATCGGGCGCAGTTCTTCATGTCGGCGATCTTCCCGCCGATTCGCGGGGGACTGCTCGGCCGGGGCGGCCAGCTTCGGGTGGATTGGATTCCGGCACGGGACCAGACGGTACAGATCGGATTCTCCCTGCCCCTGGCACAGCCGTGGCTTGGAAAGACCCGGCCACGCCGGACGGAGGTTCGCCTGCCGGAGCCACCCGACGAGGTCGAGCCCGCGACGCGGGTCGACGTGGCCGAAGGCCAGGCCATCCTCGAAGGCGTTCGCAACTACGCCTTGCGGCTCGGCCGCTGGGCCTTCCCGATCTCCTGGACCGAAGGCGACAGCTACGAGCAGGCGATCGCGATGGCGGACACGATTTACGCCCGCTTCCGGGACAGCCTGAAGGTAGGCGACGCCCTGTCGCCCGACGGACACTCGGCTCGCGGAGATCGGGCCGTATACCTGCGGGAGATGGACCGGCTGTTCGGGTGGGCGGCCGCCGACGCGACGCTCGGACCGCTGATCGCGGACCGTGCGCGGGCTGTGGTTCTCGACGAGGTCTTCCTGCCGTACAACCGTCTGATGGCACAATACAAGGATCCGGACGGGCTCTACGGACTCGGGCATGCGGCCCGGAAGCGGTTCGTCGCCTGGGTGTCGGGTCCCTCCGGCCTTCCGGCGGACAGGCGCGATGCGGTTCTCTCGGCGTACGACGGGTGGTTTGCCTGCCTCGACGAGGTGAGAGCCTGGATCCTCGAGCGGGGGAGAGGGGATACGCGCGGAACATGGCTTCCGATGCAGCTCGTGCTGCGTCCCGAACAGCACGACACGCAGGCGGAGATCGACGACATCATCGAGAGGGCGATCGGCGCAGGCTTCGTCGGGGGCAATTCGGCCGTCTACATCGCCGGCCAACAGTTCCAGCTCGAACTGACGAACCAGATCCACGCGGCCGAGGATTATCACGTCCTCTGGATTCACGACTATCGGGGTCGAACGCCGGAAGGCCGGACCGACATTGTCGGATTCCACCAGTCGGTCCAGGGGTACCTCGCGGCCCTGACGGCGCGCGTGCGCGCCTACGACCGGACGGGACGCCTGCCGGTGTATCTCCTCTTCTTCGATCAGAACTATTACGAGGCGAATGGGGGCAAGCTCTGGATGTCGCTCCTCGAGCGTCCCTTGACCGCGAAGGTGAAGCTGCCCGCCCCGGGTGGTGACGCGACCGAGAGCCCGCGGGCGGCACGCGAGCTGGTCGAGACGGAGCGAATGCAGGAGATCCTCGGGGCCTGGCAGGACAGTCTGAGGGCCGCTGTTGCCGGCTCGGAACGACTGCAGGCGGAGGCCCGTGAGCGGGGTGGCGCGAAGTGGATCGAGAGCATCGTCAAGGTGCACGTGAGCATCACGCATCCGAGCGACATGACGTTTCGCACCACAAAGCTTCTTGGACTGCCCTTCGCCCCGGACAATCTGATTCGCGACCACCGCAAGATCGCGTTTCGCGACGTGACGGAAGGCGATCCAGGCCGCGGCACCGCGATGTACACGGGCGTCGGCGTCGGCGAACACTACCTGAGCGCCACCTGGGAAGACCGTGCGCTGCTCGTGCAGGGGCCTGCGCTGGTGCGCCTGAAGACCGCGGCCCGGGAACTGCTCGTTTCGAACGGGTTCGAGCCGGACGAGATCCCGCCGCCGCTTCGTCCGGACCCGTTCCCGGCCGACTACGGCGAGCGGGTCGCGGCTCTGGAGGCCGCCGGCGCGACCGCCCGCATCCTGCAGGCTCAGAACTCGGTCGGCTTCGCCATGAAGGAAGCCACGGTCGTCCAGATGCTGCTGTACGACCTGATGCCGGCTGGCAGCGTGATCTACGTGCCCGACTCGATCTGGACGAGCTTCCTGTGGACCGGGCAGCTGGTCGCCGCCGCATTCCGGGGCTGCCACGTCTACATCATCGCGCCGGCGGCGGCCAACGCACCGAGCGCGGCCCCGATGACGCTCTCGCGTACCCAGGAACTCTACGCTCAGACCGCGGTGATCCAGAGGGTCTTGCGTGAGCCGATCGAGCAGGCGGGGGGACGGTTCCGGGTCGGGCTGTATGCCCGCCAGTCAGGCATCGCGGACGTCCCGGCCCTGATGCGAGAGGCGGCGGAGGGGATTCGTCGCTACCCGCATCTCCGCGAGGAATTCGGGCTTCCGGACGGCTTCTTCGATGATCTCGATGGGGTCGCGGATTCGCTGGAAGCTGCCGGATTCGAGACACCCGAGTTCCTGTTCGAAGAGGAGAACCGCGAGCCGAAGCTTCACCGGAAGACGCAGTTCTTCGCGACGCGGAAGGCGCTCGCCAGGCTCGCAGAGCATCCCGCCGTCGTCGAGCATTACAGGAGCGACATCCGCGATGCATCGCGCAGCCTGACGAAGTCAGTCGCGGTAGACCCCCTGGTCGACGATCCGCGTGTCGTCTCCGAGCGGCCGTTGCTCGATGCCTACGAGGATCTCCCGGAATCCCTGCAGGACGAGTCGGTTCTCTACTTCTCCGTAGGCTCCCTCAACAAGGACTGGCGTGGCGCTGCACTCGACGGTGAGGCTCTCGCCTTCATTTCAGGTCCATGGGCGTTGATCGGGTGGATCGACTTCCTCTACATCTCGTCCCGGACCATCTGGCTCGAGGACATCGAGACCCTGGAGCAGCTCCTGCCGCCGTACTCGAACTTCCAGCGCTGGCTGGGCCGCAGGCTGCGGAACATTCTCTGACCGGCGCCGGCGAACGTCCCGTCCCCCGAAATCCGCCGGATACTCAGGTCCGACGGCGCCCCTCGACCATCGCCACCAGCTCGCCGACCGAGCGGTGGTCTTCCAGGGGGTGTCGGAGCGGGGCGTCCAGGTGCAGCACGTACCGATTCCGTCGGCCCTCCCGTATGCGCTCGAGGATCCCTTCCGCCTCCAGGTCGGAGAGAATATGAAGCACGGCCCGCTCGGTGATCCCGACGGCCTCCGCCAGGTCGCGCAGCCGCGCCCGCGGGTCGCGGGAGAGAGCGACGAGCACGTGTCCGTGGTTGCTGAGGAATGTCCAGTTCCCCGATTTCCCTACATTTCCAGCTTCCGGCATAGACCTTCCTCCTTGACACATGAAATACGTTTCCTAAAATACTCTTCATGCATATGGGCCGCCAGCAGGCCAGGAGAATCGAATCGTGACAGTCAGTGACATGCCCCTCGTGGGGATCATCATGGGCAGCGCCTCGGACTGGCCGACGCTCCGCCATGCCGCCGCGACGCTCGAGTCCTTCGGGGTTCAGCACGAGCGCCGGGTTGTGTCGGCGCACCGGACGCCGGACGCGATGGCGGAGTACGCCCGCGCCGCCGAGGAGCGTGGGATTCGCGTGATCATCGCGGGAGCCGGTGGCGCGGCCCACCTGCCCGGCATGGTAGCCAGCCACACGACGGTGCCCGTCCTCGGAGTACCGGTCGAGAGCCGTGTGCTCCGCGGGGTCGACTCCCTGCTAAGCATCGTGCAGATGCCCGCCGGGATTCCGGTCGGCACACTCGCGATCGGAGACGCAGGAGCGAAGAACGCGGCGCTTCTCGCCGTGGGCATGCTCGCCACGACCGACCGTGACCTCCGGGAGCGCCTGCGCCGCTTCCGAGAGGAGCAGGCGGCCGTCTCTCTCGCCTCGGTGCTCGATTGACGGCGCCGATCCTGCCCGGGGCGACGCTGGGTGTGCTGGGGGGAGGCCAGCTCGGGCGCATGTTCACGCTGGCGGCTCGCCGGATGGGCTACCGCGTCACCGTGTTCGCCCCGGATGATGACACGCCGGCCGGGCAGATCGCCTACGAGGAAGTCCGGGCGCCGTACGAGGACCTCGATGCGGTGTGTCGGTTCGCCTCGGGCGTCGCTGTCGTCACCTTCGAGTTCGAGAATGTGCCCGTCGAGACGGCGGCCGCCGCGGCGGAGTGCGCGCCTGTGCGCCCTGCCGGCTCGCTTCTGCACGCGACCCAGCACCGGCGTCGGGAGAAGCAGGCGCTGGTCGCGGCCGGTGTGCCGGTCGTGCGTCACGCGCCGATCGAGAAGAACGAAGATCTGGAATCCGCGATCGCGGTCGTCGGAGTTCCGGCCATCCTCAAGACCGCTGCGTGGGGCTACGACGGGAAAGGTCAGATCCGGGCCGAGAACGCCGGCGAGGTGAGGGCCGCCTGGGCCTCGCTCGGAGGAGTTCCCTGCGTGCTCGAGGCTGTCGCCCCGTTCGAGCGGGAGATTTCGGTCGTCGGTGCTCGTGGCCTCGACGGGTCGGTCGCCCTTTACGACCCGCTGGAAAATCTGCACGTCGATCATATCCTCGACACCACGGTCTCGCCGGCGGAGTTGCCGACCCGAGTGGCCGAGAGCGCCCTTGAGATCACCCGGACCCTGCTGACGGCGTGGGAAGTGACCGGCGTGATCTGTGTCGAAATGTTTCTGATGGCCGACGGAAACCTGGTGGTGAACGAGGTCGCGCCACGTCCCCACAATTCCGGGCACCTCACGATCGACGCCCATGCCTGCAGCCAGTTCGAGCAGCAGGTGCGAGCCGTATGCGGGCTGCCGCTCGGCTCGACACAGGCGGTGACGCCGGCCGCAATGACGAATCTGCTCGGTGATCTTTGGGCGGAGGGGCCACCGGACTGGGAAGGTGCGCTCGCGGTCCCTGGAGTCGCCCTTCACCTGTACGGTAAGGGCGAGCCTCGGCCGGGGCGGAAGATGGGGCATCTGACCGCGGTCGCTCCAACGGCCCGGGAAGCCCGCACGCGGGTCCTGCGCGCTCGGGCCGCGGCCGCCCGGACTCCGGTCTCCGAGCCGGCGGGAGCGATCTGAAGTGGATGTCTCGCTGATCCTGGGCAATCTTCTCACGCCGCCGATTCTGCTTTTCTTCCTCGGCATGGCGGCGACCCTGCTGAAGTCGGACCTGGACATCCCGCAGCCGGTGACGCGCGGCCTCTCGATCTACCTGCTCTTCGCGATCGGCATGCACGGCGGGGTGGAGCTCGCGCGGAGCGGTTTCCAGCTCGCGACGCTGCTCCCGCTCGGTGCGGGCGTGCTCGCGAGCGCGCTGATGCCGTTGCTGGCGTTCAACGTCCTCCGCCGGAAAGTCGGCGTTGACGATGCGGCTGCGATCGGAGCCACGTACGGTTCGATCAGTGCCGTCACGTTTATCACCGCAGTCAGCTTTCTCGACCAGCTGGGGGAGTCGTACGGTGGTCACATGGTGGCCGCGATGGCGTTGATGGAGTCTCCGGCGATCCTGGTCGGCGTGCTGCTGGCGCGGAGATACGGCGGCGGTGAGCCGGGTGGCGACGACGCGGCCGAGGGCGGCATCGGACCCCTGCTCCGCGAGGCGATGCTGAACGGTCCCGTATTCCTGCTGTTCGGCAGCCTGCTGGTCGGGCTCGTGACCGGGGAGCGCGGCTGGGAGGCGGTTAAGCCTTTCGCCTATGACCCGTTCCGCGGCGTGCTGTGCCTGTTCCTGCTCGATATGGGGCTGATCGCGGCGCGGCGCCTCGACGCCCTGCGTGCGTCCGGGGCCTTCCTCGGCGCATTCGCCATCGTTGTACCGCTGCTGGCGGCGACTGTGGCAATCGGCGCCTCGGCCGCGATGCGCCTGACGGTCGGCGACGCGCTCCTGTTCACCGTGCTCTGCGCGAGCGCGAGCTACATCGCCGTCCCGGCCGCGATGCGGGTCGCACTGCCGAAGGCGAACCCGAGCCTCTACTTGCCGATGTCGCTCGCTCTCACCTTCCCGTTCAACATCGCGCTCGGTATCCCGCTCTACTACACCGTCATCACGGCGCTCTGGAGGTGACCATGCAGGAAGTCAAGCGGATCGAGATCGTGGTCGACGCTCTTCATGCGCGCCGGGTGATCGAGGCTCTTCGGGCCCACGGTCTGGATGGATACACGCTGATCCGGGGCGTCTCCGGCTCGGGGGAGCGGGGCGCACAGCTCGGGGACGATATCACCGGTGTCTCGAACAACAACTACATCCTCACCACCTGTCCTCCGGAAAAGCTGCATGAAGTGACCGCGGCACTCCGGCCGCTACTTCGCCGCTTCGGGGGGATATGTCTCGTGTCGGAGGCAGGTTGGCTGACGCATTGACGCGCTGCTGGTCCGCCGTCCATCCGGTGCTGCAGAGATCCGCGAACCACGCCGACAGGGACGCTCCCGAACGTCTACCGTAACTCCTCGGACTGATCGCCTGAAGAAGTTCTCGACCTTTGCCGAGAACTCGTGCAGCTTCCTGCGGCCCCTGTCGAGCACCTCCTCTTCCGCCCTACTCGAGATTCCATCGCCGGCTGGGCAGGCGGCGGAGCATCCTCTGATTGGCGAAGGCGAGCATGGCTGATTCGCGTCAGGGCGACTCGCCGGAGCGGATCCTATCGATCATCGCCGCCGCGTTCGCGTTCTCCGGGTTGAGTTCCAACGATCGCTCGTAGTGACGGATCGCCTCTTCATCGTGACCGAGATTCATGTGCGCCTCGCCGAGGCTGTCCCAGGTGTTGAATG
>CBDTXM010000036.1:0-21128 GCA_965364445.1 uncultured bacterium
CCCGGAGTCGGGGGACACGACCGTGACCTGGACGTACGCCTTCGAAGGCTCGTAGACGGTTCCGACCCCGGGAACAGGATCGAGAACCAGTCGGGCGGCCACACGGGATTGCGAGCCGCCAACTCTCCGACGCCGACATGTGTCTGACCGGTAAAGACCCTGACGGACCCCGTCGAGCCCCCCCACGACGCAGGCCCGATCAGTCGCTCCGACCATGGCACCCGCTGCAGGAGCCGTCCCATGCGTCCGACCCGCGCACGCGCTCGAATCAGTCTCGCTCTCATCTACCTCTCACTCCTCGCCATCACCCTGTCTTCGACGAGCACGGCCTTCGCCCAGCAGACGGCGATTGAGGAAGAAGCCTTCGTCGAGCGGATCCGATCCGGAGACATCGAGGCGGCGACCCAGCAGTTCCGGGCATTTCGGGCGGCGAATCCCGACGGGCAGCTCTTCCGAGCGACGACGCTGAACGGCCTGGGCTACGAGTACCTGCGAGCCGGTGATACCGAGACCGCCGTGGCCGTCTTCGCCCTCAACATCGAGGCGTACCCCGACAACGACACCGGCGCCGCCTATCTCCACATCCTGGAGAACTACGAGAAGCGAGAGGTCCGAATCCCGATGCGCGACGGGGTGAAACTGTTCACGCAGATCTACGCCCCGAGAGACCACTCGACGCGCTGGCCGATTCTGCTCAAGCGGACGCCCTACGGGATCGGGCGCTACGGGCCGACGAACTACTACCCGGGAGTGGGCCCGAACCTCGAGTGTTACCGGGACGGTTACATCTTCGTCTACCAGGACGTACGTGGCCGGTACATGTCCGAGGGGCTGTACGACAACATGCGTCCGCACGTGCCGGGAGACGGGGCGATCGACGAGAGCTCGGACACCTGGGACACGATCGAGTGGTTGCTCGCCAACGTGGAGAACCACAACGGGAAGGTCGGGATGTGGGGCACCTCGTATCCCGGGTTCTACGTGACGGCGGCGATCCCCGAAGCGCACCCGGCGCTGGTCGCTTCGATGCCCCAGGCCCCGATCGCCGACTTCTACTTCGACGACCTCCACCACCACGGCGCATTCACGCTCCCCTACTGGATCCTGACGCCGCTGACCGGCGTGCAGAAGGACGGGCCGGAAACCGAGGACTGGTGGCAACTGCCCGAGCCGGGCACGCGCGACGCCTACCAGTTCTACCTCGAGCTCGGGCCGCTGAAGAACTCCGACCGCTGGTTCGGGGAAGAGAACTTCTTCTGGAAGCAGCTCAGGGAGCACCCCGACTACGACGAGTTCTGGCAGGCACGGAACATCCTGCCCCACCTCGACGATGTGGATCATGCCGTACTGACGGTAGGCGGCTGGTTCGATGCCGAGGACCTGTACGGGCCGCTCAACATCTACCGGACCCTGGAGCGGAACAACCCGGGCATCTACAACGTGCTCGTGATGGGGCCGTGGCAGCATGGCGGCTGGAACTGGAACCGGTCCCCCCACATGGTGGGGGACATCTACTACGGCGACAACATCTCAGGTCGGCACCAGCGAGAGGTGGAGGCCGCGTTCTTCCGACACTTCCTGAAGGGAGAGGGCGACGCGCCCGGTTTCGAGGCGCTGGTGTTCGACACCGGCCGCATGGAATGGAGGACGTTCGATGTGTGGCCACCGGCGGAGGCGACCGCCACGCGTCTCTACCCGGGTGCGGGCGGGCGAATGTCAGCCGACCCCCCCGTAACCGAAGAGGCACCTTTCACCGAATACGTCAGTGACCCGAACGAGCCTGTTCCCTATACGGACAGGATCCGCTTCCAGTATACGCCTCGACGTTACATGAACGAGGACCAGCGGTTCGCGGACCGGCGGCCCGACGTGATCTCGTTTCAGACGGAGGTGCTAGAGCAGGACCTGACCCTGGCCGGTGAGATCCTGGCGCATCTCGAAGTCTCGACGACCGGTACGGACTCCGATTGGGTCGTGAAGCTGATCGACGTGTACCCGGATGACACCCAAAACGGTGAGCACACGCCCGAAGGCATCGTGCTCGGGGGCTACCAGCAGATGGTCCGGAGCGAAATCTTTCGCGGCAGGTATCGCGACAGCTACGAGAATCCGAAACCGTTCGTGCCGGGAGAAGTGACGGAGGTCGAGATTCCGCTGCAGGACGTGCTTCACACCTTTCAGGCCGGGCATCGTCTGATGGTCCAGATTCAGAGCACCTGGTTCCCGCTGTTCGATCGCAACCCGCAGACCTTCGTCGAGAACATCTTCGAGGCGGAGGAGGAGGATTTCGCGAAGGCTACGCAGCGCGTCTTCCATGCGCCTGCGCATGTGAGCTACCTGGAGTTCAGGGCCATCCCGTCTACTCGCCCCGGCGATTCGCCGTCGTGAACGCGGCGGCGACGCCCACTCCCAACCCGACACCGATCGCGATGCTTCCCAGCGCGACCCCGAGGGCCGTGCCCGCGCCGATCCCGATCGCCAGGGCGGGACCGAACTTCATGGGCCGTGGGGAGTCCTCCCGGCAGGGGTCGGCCTCTTCGCTCGACAGTTCGCTTCTTTTCTGCGACATTTGAGGTTCCCTCCCCCGGGCTTCATCGGGCCGGGCTCCTATCGTTGCCACGCATGGAGGCGCACGATGGCGGGAATCAACCTACGGCGCCTGGTCGCCGGCGGCAGCGCGGCGGGTCTCTTCGTCTGGATGCTGGAAGGGGCCGCCAGCCTTCTCTACCTGGACGGCATGACCGCCGCTTTGAAGGCGCATGACCTGGCCGTCAGCATGAGCCCCACGAAGATCTTCCTGACCATCGCGCTGAGCCTGCTCACCGGAATGACGCTGGTATTTCTGTACGCCGCCATGCGCCCCCGGTTCGGACGGGGGCCCCGAACGGCAGTGATCGCGGGTGTCGTGATGTGGGTCGGAGCCTACCTGTTCTCTCTGGCCGGCTATGCGATGATCGGCCTCTACCCGGCCTCGATGCTCGTCACCTGGGGATTCATCGGACTGGCCGAGATGATCATCGCCGCGCTGATCGGAGCGTGGGTGTACCGCGAGACGGGCGACGCGGCGTAGCGTCCACGGAGCGCCCGGCTGCTGCCTGCAGCTACAGGTCGCTGCAGGTTCGGACGATCGACCGGCACCCCGAACAGATCGTCTTGCACAGACGCTCGTACAGGGTGCCGGTCCGCAGGCAGACCGGGCAGCGCTCCGGTTCATCCTGCCGGATTGCCATCACTCTCACGTCGAGAGCTTCGTGACTTCGGCCATGCCCATGGCGGTCATCAACTCCGCCTGCTTCCCTGCCGCGAATTCGTTCATCGGACGGACGACGCCGAAATCGAATCCGACCACGGTCCGGAAGGGCCGGGTGCCGGGCGCCATGTCCACGAGATTCTCGAAGGAATCGACTACGGTTTCCGGATCGGTGTCCACCTCGTCGCCTGCGAACATCTCCTCGAACGCGGCGCCCATGCCCTCGAACGCCTCGTGCAGCCCGGCCGGGTAGCCTTCCGCGATCCCATCGACGTCGGCGGGCGCGGGAGCCTGCGGGAAGAGCTCGGTGGAGAACGGGCCCGGCTCGACCACTACGACATCAACGCCCGAGGAAGCGAGCTCGCCCCGGCTGCCCAGGGAGTACCCCTCGACCGCCCACTTGCTGGCGTTGTAGACGGCGAAGAACGGAGCGCCGAAGCGGCCGGCCACCGAGCTGACGTTGATGAACAGGCCCGATCCGCGCTCGCGCATCGCCGGGAGAAACGCGCGGGAGACCCGGTGAATGCCGAGGACGTTGACGTCCATCTGGCGCGCGAACTCTTCCGAGGTGTACGCCTCGGCGATCCCGACATACATCTGCCCGGCGTTGTTGATCACGACGTCCGGCGCGCCCGACTCCGACAGCACGGTCTGGGCGGCAGCGTTGACCGATGCGTTTCCGGTCACGTCCATCTCGAGGACGCGCAGATCGAGGTCTTCGGCCGCCGCCATCTCGCGCAGGGCCTCGGCCTTCTCGTGATTCTTTCCGTCGACGCCGCGCATCGTAGCGTAAACCCGGTCTCCCCGCCGCGCGAAGCGCAGGGCCGCAGAATGTCCGAATCCGGTGCTGCAACCGGTAATGATGATCGTTCGGGGCACTGAACCTCCCTTGTTGTCGCATGGAGCAAATCGGACCCCAGTATAGACAACGGCAGGCCGATGGGAAGGGTTGGAGAGATGCCCGGCAGGATAGAGCAGGGCGGGCGTTCCCTCCGCGTCCGTTGCCGGCGCGCGGATCCTGCCGGGCGATGATTCAGCTACCGTGTGCCTTCAGGTTGCCTCCGATGATCTCTTTCTCGCACAGCTTGCATGGCCACGCGATCTCCTCGCCCGCGGCGATCGCCGCGTCGATGGCCAGGACCTTCGGTGCATCCGGCGCGAACCACTTCCACGAAAGGCGGTCGCCGCTCGTTCCGGGAGTGCCCCCGTCCATTGCCCAACCGACGACGACCTGCCCGATCCGGCAGTCCGAGCCATTGACGCGACCGCTCTGTCCCCCGGGGCCTCCCGGCTCTCCGTGATCGTCGGATCCGTCGTCCTGTGCCCCATCGTCGTGGGAACAGCCACCGTCGTCATGCGTGGTTCCGTCATCGTGGGAGCAGCCGCCGTCGTCGTGTGTCGACCCGTCGTCGTGCGTCGACCCGTCGTCGTGTGAGCAACCGCCCTCGTCGTGCGTCGATCCGTCGTCGTGGTCTCCGGAACCGTGCCCGGACCCGCCGCATTCCTTGCTGTCGGAGATCACGGTACCCAGGAAGCGCACCGTGTCTGCCGCGGGATCGACGTGTGCCCAGTAGAGTTTCACGCCGATCTCCCGGTGCAGACTCCCGTCCTGTGCGAGGACCCGGTACACGAAATTCCCGGGACCCGGACTTTCGGGCTCGACCTGGTGAAAGGCCGCCAGGCTGGCCTGCGCGTACCTGTCATCGTCGGGCGCGTTCATTCCTTTGCCCCCGGGCCAGACCAGGTCCACGGTCCCGGTGAACCGGATCTCATCGGCCTGCCCCGGCCGACCGCGTGCGGCAACTTGATCGGCATCCGGCTCCGTCGGAGCGGGACTGCCGCATGCCGCCATCGCGACGACCAGGGCGGCCGTCAGCGTCAATCCGCTGCGGTTTCTGCATCGCCGGTTACGTCCGTGCGCTCGCATCTCATGCCTCCCCTTTGGCTCTTGGGCCCCGCCGGCTGAGAGGGCCGGCGGGGCCTCGCGGTGGGGCCGCGCTCGCTGTCGCTACTTGTTCCGTCCTCCCTTCTTCGCGGAACCGCCTCCCCCACCACCGCCGCCACCGCTACGCTCGAGGATGGCGATGTCCATGTAGGTCAGGTTGTTGGTGAAATCGAGCACGCCGGTGCCGCCGCCGGTGTCGCCGCCCTCGTCGGACAGCGTGATTTCGGGCTCGGCCTCTTCCTCGAGCGGCAGCATGATCTCCGTGATCCCGTCCACGAAGTACGTGTTGAGGGTGGCCGTGCCGCAGGTCTCGTCCAGACTGAAGGTGATCCGGTAGTGACCCGCGCCCTCGTTCAGGTTCCGCACGTTCCACGTGTACCCGAAGATGATCTTGCCCTTGACGTTGATCTCGGCCGAGTAATAGCCGGGACCATCGCCCCCCTCGTGCACCGACCCGTTGAACAGGTGCGGATTGATCAGGTCGTCGGGATAGCCTTCGGGTTCCGTCCACCCTTCGCCGGGCACCCATTCGAGGTCGGCCAGGCGCACGTCGTCCCGATCCACCAGCAGCTTCTGGATCGTGAGGCGGGCGCAGTAGGTGTAGACGGTAGCCTGGTCTCCCGGACCGGTGATCGCCGCAGGAACCACGTTGGGGTCGAACGGGGTCGCAGCGAGCCCATGTGCCTCATCGATGCCCCATCCGCTCGTGTGACGCATCTCGTACTCGAGCATCGGGAATCCGTAGGCCTCGCCATCGCCTGCCGCAGCCAACTCGTACAGCACCACCTCGGTCCGGACCTGGGATCGGGTGTACCAGTCGACCGACTCCAGGTTGTCGCCCCAGTCGATCAGGTCGATGTTGACCGGGGTCGCGGCGCTGTTGAACGATCCCGCCTGCCACAGGTTCTGGGGGTCCTTCTGGACGTAGGCCCGGACCAGCTCTCCGTTGTCCGGAGGCACGATGCCGATCGCCTGGGCGGGGACCCCGTCGTCGCATCGGGTCAGATCATCGGGATCGGGAGGGCAGCTGAGGGGGACGATGTTCGGATCGACTCCCTCCGTTCCCCACCAGTACCACCATTCGCCCCCGAGAACCGGCTCCATGCCGGGCGCCCCGGGAGCCACCTTGGTGATGCCCTCGGCCCAGATCACGGGATACGAGAGGTTGTTGCCGGCTTCGTGACCTGATGGCGGTCCCGGCTCTCCTTTCACGAATTCCGGGCCGTTGGAGTCGAAACCCGGTTCTGTCGGAGCACCGTCGCATGCCACGGTCAGCATCGTGAGAGCGGCCAGCGAGCATGCCAGGAACTTGTGTAGCGGCTTCATACGCCCCTCCGCGCTACGTGGACCTCGAGAGAGGTCCGCTCATTCGATTTCGGCGGAATCCGCCGGCCCGCTTCGCTCGTTCGAGACATCTATCGCCGGGACGCCGATCCAGCCGCCGGAGCGCCCCGGCAGAAGAGGCTGAAGGCCGCGCGGGGGGTCCGGCTCGACGCCTCCCCGCAACCTCGACCCGGAAGGAAGCAAGCACCGGACCGGACCGAGCCGGTCCGGACAGGGCGAACGATCGCGTTGGGACAGAGGGGTTTGCCGCATCGTTCGAGGGGATATGCGGGGCTTCGAATTGTCGCGGAATGTCCCGCGGCGCGGGGAGGCGAGGTCGCGAATGGTGACATCGCCCGGGTCAGAAAGTTGCCGGGCGTTCGAGGAAGAGGCATTTTCATGTGCGGCCCCGACGGTAAAGCCCCCCTCTGTAGTCTGTGCCGGGATGTCCTGCCTCCCGTAGGAATCGCTGCAGGGCAACGCCTCCGGCATCGGCGCAAGAGTAACTGGGAGCCAGACATGATCAGGGCCGCCCTCGTCGTCCTGTTTCTCGCCATCCCGGATTTCCTGGGAGACTGCCTGATCGCGACCGACCCTCACGTACCTCCTTCGAGCCGTGTGAGTTGCACCCGGTCGCGCAACGATCGCTGTCACAGGGAGCGGCCGCCGGGCCGACCGGAGCACACGGCCGACGAAAGGTGCCGCTGTTGCGGACTGCTCGGTCAGTCACCGGCGATCACCGACGTGCTCGATGTATGTGATCAGATCTCCGATACCGAATTCACGGTTCTGATCACCGGCGAGACCGGTACGGGCAAGGACCTGGTGGCACGCTGCATTCACTTGCACTCGAGCCGATCGAAGGGCCGACTGACGCCGGTGGCCTGCGCCGCTCTCCCCGAGTCGCTGCTCGAGTCGGAGATGTTCGGTCACCGTCGGGGCAGCTTCACGGGCGCAGTGACCGACCAGCGTGGGCTCGTCGAACGCGCCAACGGAGGCACGCTGTTTCTCGATGAAGTCGATGCCCTGACCCCGGCGATGCAGGCGAAGCTGCTACGGGTCGTCGAGGAGCACAGGATCCAGCGTGTGGGCGGGAATCACGACGTCCCGGTCGATTTCCGACTCATCGCCGCCACGAACTCCGACCTCGAGGTCCTCGTCGAACAGGGCCGCTTCCGCTCCGACCTGTTCTATCGGCTGAACGTGATTCACCTTCAGATTCCGCCGTTGAGGGAGCGCGTGGACGACATTCCCTTCCTGGCCGCCCATTTCCGGGACCTGTTCACCCGGGAGGCCGCCTTTCCCGTCGTTCCGTTCTCCGAGGCGAGCATCGACTGGCTGGTGTCGCAGGAATGGCCGGGTAACGTCCGGGAGCTCAAGCACGCGGTCGAGCGCGCGATCGTTCTTTCCCGTGGCGCGGACGAAATTTCGCCCTCGCACTTCGGGTACGGATCGGGGCCGGTCGGCAATGGGTTGGACGGTTCCCTGCTGCGACACGTGCTCGCCGGCTGGGATCTCAAGCGATTGGAACGGGAGTACATCCGGGCCGTCATCCGGCACACCGACGGACACCGGGGCGAGGCCGCCGAGATCCTGGGCATCGACCGGCGAACGCTCTACCGAAAGCTGGAGGACCTGGACGCCTGACGGACCCTGTCAGGCCCGATGTGACCTTTTCGCCTCCCGGGTCGTCTATGTCCCGCAGGGTGGGCATACCCGGGAGGAAACAATGGTGGATCGAAGTCTCGTACCTGCCCTTGATGGTCTCCCGCTTGCCCACGCCGCGCACACGACTGAGACGATGGACGGGGTTCCGTAATCCGCTGTCCCCCCGGGGGCAGTCGGACGGCGCGGAGAGCGGCCCCTCCGTCCCCATGCGTCGCCTCGCACTGCTCCCGGGGGCCCGCCTCATGATCTCGCGCTCCCGATTCCCTAGATTGCTTCCCGTCCACGGCCATTCGCCGCCGCCGAACGCGATTCGAGATCACAGAACGAGGACACTGATGACGAAGACCTTCCGGTCCCTGCTCTTCCTCGTCCTGGTCGCATCGTCGGCGACTCAAGGTTTCGCGCAGTCTCCTCCGGCCGATTCCGCGCGAGTCGTCCTGCTCCGGCCTGACGGGGTGTTCGACGCCGAAGCGGGTCGAACACGAGCCGGCTGGGGAGTGCTCGTGCGGGGAAACCGCATCGCGGCAGTCGGGCCGGTCAATGAGCTGCCCGCGGTGGAAGGGGCCGAGAGGATCGAATTGCCGGGAACGACTCTGCTTCCCGGGTTGATCGAGGCGCACGCGCACCTGTTTCTCCACCCCTACTCCGAGACGCTGTGGAACGACCAGGTCCTGAAGGAGGCGCGCGCCTACCGGACCGTCCGGGCGGCGGTGCACGCGGAACAGACGCTGATGTCGGGGTTCACCACCCTGCGGGACCTGGGCACGGAGGGAGCCGGGTGGGCCGACCTCGGGGTCCGCGATGCCATCGATGACGGATTGATTCCTGGCCCGCGGGTGCTGGCCGCCACCCTCGCGCTGGCCGCCACCGCTTCCTACGCCCCCGGTCCGCGGGGATTCGACCCCGACCTCGTGCTGCCTCAGGGCGCCCAGCCGGTGACCGGCGAGGCGGAGATCCGGCGGGCGGTCCGGGAACAGGCCGGACGCGGGGCCGATCTGATCAAGGTCTACGCGGATTTCAGTCGTCGTGGCGGCGTCGCTCCGACTTTCACGCAGGCGGAGCTCGATGCTCTCGTGGAAGAGGCGACTGCGGCCGGCCTGCCGGTCGCGGCGCACGCGAGCTCGCCGGAAGGTATGCGCCGCGCGATACTGGCCGGGGTGAAGACGATCGAGCACGGATCGAGCGGCACCCCCGAAGTGTTCCGGCTGATGGCCGAGCGGGGGGTTGTCTACTATCCCACTCTCGCCGCGGCCGCCGCCTACGATCAGTACTTCAGCGGTCTCTCCGGGGGATGGGAACCCGACGATCCCGATGCATCGCTCAGTCCCCGTATTCGCGAGTCACTGGCCGCGTTCCGGGCCGCCCGCGAAGCCGGTGTGATGATCGGGCTGGGCAGCGATGCCGGCGTCTTCCCGCACGGTGAGAACTGGCGCGAGATGGACTGGATGGTCCGCGGGGGAATGTCGGCGGCAGAGGCTCTCCAGGCCGCGACGATCGTCAATGCCGGGGCCCTGGACCTCGGGAATCTAGGCAGAATCGAGGAAGGCGCTCTGGCCGACCTGATCGCGGTCCGGGGCGATCCAGCCTCGAACATCCGCGCCGTTCGCGACGTGGTCTTCGTCATGAAGGACGGCGTGGTTGCGCGTTTCTGACGGGAACCGGAGGTTGCCGGACGAATGACCGCCCTCTCGACGGTCCGGGAGGCGTGGCAGACAGCATCCGAATCCACACCCGGCCGCAGGGGAGCACGGCAACCGAAATGCGCACCACCAACATGTATCGAAGAGCACTTCCGATCGTCTTCGGCCTCGGTTCGGCGTTCCTGTTTCCGGAATCGGCTCCGGGCCAGCAGGCGGGCGCAATGAGCACTGGACCCGACGACCTCGAATCCCGCGCCCGCCTCATCCACGAGCGCGTGATCACGATCGACACGCACGCCGACATTTCCTCCAACTTCGCCACCGCGGAGTCGGACCCGGGAGAAGCGGAGGGACGACAGGTCACGTTGCCGAAGATGCGAGCCGGCGGCCTCGATGCCGTGTTCTTCATCGTCTACGTCGGGCAAACGGAACGGACGCCGGAGAACGACGCGGAGGCGAAGGCCGAAGCGATGCGGAAATTCGAGGGCATACACCGGCTGACCGACGAGATGTATCCGTCCGAGATCGGATTCGCATGGACGGCCGACGACGTGGAACGACTGCACGCCGAGGGAAAGCTGGTCGCGACGATCGGAATCGAGAACGGCTACTCGATCGGAACCGATCTCTCGCTGATGGAACAGTACCATGCGCTCGGCGCCCGCTATTTCGGACTGACCCACATCGGTCACAACGACCTCGCCGACTCCTCGATGCCCCGTGAGAACCTGGGCGACGTTGAAGAAGAGCACGGTGGCGTCAGCGCGCTCGGGGCAAAGGCGATCGCCGAGGCAAATCGGCTCGGAATGATGGTGGATGTGTCGCATTCGTCGAAGAAGACGATGCTGGACGCGGCACGGCTGTCCAGAGCACCGATCATCGCTTCACACTCTGCAGTACGCAGGCTGGCCGATTCCCCGCGCAATCTGACCGACGAGGAGCTGCTCGCTCTGCGAGACAATGGCGGGGTGATCCAGATCGTCGCGTTCGACGGCTACGTGAAGCTGCCATCGGAGGAGAAGCAGTCCGCGATCCAGGAGCTGCGCGACGGCGTGGAATTCGAGTCGTGGGCCGCCGCGACCCCGGCGCAGCGGGATGCCTATCGCGAGGCGCGGGCGAAGATCGACGACCGTTACCCGGGCGCTACTCTCTCCGACTTCGTGGATCACATCGACTACGCCGTGGAGTTGATCGGAATCGACCACGTTGGAATCAGCTCCGACTTCGATGGTGGTGGAGGAATTCCGGGCTGGGAGGATGCCTCGGAGTCCTTCAACGTCACCCTCGAATTGGTGCGCCGCGGCTACTCCGAGCAGGAGATCCGGAAACTCTGGGGCGGTAACCTGCTCCGCGTCTGGCGCGAGGTCGAGGAGGTCGCGCGGGAGCTCCAGCCTGCTACGCGGGCGGAGTGATGACCCCGTACTGGATCATCGAGCGGGCCGCTTCCCGGACCGCCTCGGCGGAAGGGCGAAACGAGACGCCCGTGAGCTCTGTGACATAGGCCGACTCGGCGCGTCCGACGTGCCCGAGGTTGGGCGTGACCGAACGCAGTGACCGGTCGAACAGAGCCAGCACCCGGACGAAGAGGTCCGGAAGCACCCGTTGCGGAATCCTGGTTTCGAACGCCGGGAAGGCCTCCCGCAGGATTCCGCCGATCTCCGGCAATGACAGCGTCTGCCCGGCCGCGATCAGTCGTCGTGCGCCGGTCTCCGGCAGCTCCATGGCGCGGATGTGCACGGCCGATACATCGCGGACGTCCGCCACCGTGAAGGAAACGTTCGGGATCGCCGGGTAGGCGCCCTCCAGGAACAGCTTGATCACCTCCAGTGATGTCCCGATCCGCGCGTCGAGGGTCGGGCCGAGCACGAAGCCCGGATTCACCACGGTGAGACGATCGCGCCAGCCGTGCTCGACCGCCCAGCTCCAGGCCGCCCGTTCGGCGCGCGTCTTGGACACGATGTACGGCGACAGTCGTCCCCACTCCGGATCGGTCCAGTCCTCCTCGCGCACCGCGAACTCACGCGGACGGCGGGGCCGGTACTCCATCGCCGCGACCGATGAGGTGAGCACGACCCGTTCGACCCGACCGGCCCGCGCCGCCGCCAGGACACGCAATGCCCCGGACCGGGCCGCGGGAACCAGCGCCTCCCGATCCCTGGGTTGTTCGATCGGGAAGGGCGAGGCGATGTGCTGGATGAACCGCGTGCCTCGGACCGCCTCCTCCCAGCCCGCATCCGTGTCGAGATCGGCTTCGACGAATTCGAGGCGCGACACGTCGGCGCCCGCGCGCGCCAGCGTCTCCCGCACGGAATCGCTCCGGGAGGCATCGCGTACCGTGCCGCGCACCCGGTAGCCCGCGTTCAGCAGGTCGAGGGCAATCTGGCGTGCGATGAAACCACTCGCTCCCGTCACGAGAACCTTTGCATCCATGTCCGTTCCCCTCGCGATGCCGGACGGTGAACATCGTCAGCAAGAGTGACGCGGGAATGGCCCGGCCTGTCAGGAATTCCAGCGCGGCCTTTCGTCAGAAGTCGAGAACTCCGTCCGACGACAAGGTCGAGCGTCAGGGGCGTGCGCGCGATCCCCCCGGCGGAGATCCGCGCCCCCGGTGCGGTGGGGATCGGAGATCAGTCTCCGATGTAGGGGTGCCCGTTCCTCGCCATGTCGGCCGCGAGCAAGACCGCCACGACGACCACGATCCCGACTTCGATCAGCAACAGCACAAGCATCTGTCTATCCTCCGGAGCGAGTCTGCGTGCGGAGAGTCGCGCAGCATGAAGGTGAACCGACTGCGTCACGGCATCGTCACCTGTTGAATCCTCTGCGCCTGGCATCCGTATGTTGTGACATGGAAATCAACGGACTGGCCCTCGGTGGCATCGCGATCATGGCCGTGTCCCTGGCGCTGATCCCGCTCGGACTTCCGGGCCTGTGGATCATGCTGGGTGTCCTCGGCATCGGGACCTGGTACGGAGCGGTGTCGATCTGGCTGTTTCTCGGCCTTCTGGCGCTCGTCGCACTGGCCGAGCTGGCGGAGTGGATCGCCCTGGACCGTCTCGGCCGGAAGTACGGCGGGACGCAGCGAACTTTCTGGGGCGCGATCGCCGGTGGAATCGCGGGAGCCATGATCGGCACGCCCGTACCGGTCATCGGTTCGATTCTCGGAGTGTTCGCGGGCACCATGATCGGCGCCTCGATCGCGACCTGGACGCTCGTGAAGGACTCCGAGGTCGCGCTGCGGGCCGGATGGGGAGCGTTGCTCGGCAGGTCCGCGGCGATCGCGCTCAAGACGGCAGCGGGACTGGTGCTGCTGGTCGTCGGGGGAGCCGCTCTGCTATTCTGAGCGAGTCCGCCGCCGGACCACGCACCTCTCCCACCCGGAGCGAACCCATGCCGGGCTCACGTCCCCTGATCCTCGGCATCGCCGGGGGGAGCGGATCCGGAAAGACGACCGTGGTTTCGCAGGTCGTGCGCGCCCTGGACCCGCTGTCGGTCAGCCTGCTCCACCACGACTCCTACTACCGCGATCACCCCGAGCTGTCGGACGCTGAGCGGGCGAGGCTGAACTACGATCACCCCGACGTGCTCGAGAGCGAGCTGCTCGCCGCCCACCTGAGAGACCTGATCGCGGGCACGCCCGTCGAGGAACCGGTATACGACTTCACCACCCACCGCCGCACGGACCGCAGTCGCCGCATCGAGCCGAACCCGATCGTGATCGTGGATGGAATCCTGATCCTGGCCGAGCCGGAACTCCGAGACCTGATGGACATCAAGGTCTACGTGGAGACCGACTCCGACCTGCGGTTCATCCGGCGGCTCGTGCGGGACACCGGCGAGCGGGGACGGTCGGTGGACTCGGTGGTCCGGCAGTACCAGGAGACGGTGCGACCGATGCATCTCGAGTTCGTCGAGCCGAGCCGTCGGCATGCCGATGTGATCATCCCGTTCGGCACGGAGAACCGGGTCGCGATCGCAATGCTGGTGGCTCGGCTCAGGGCGCAGGTATTCGGACGGGATGACGAGGGCCCGGAAGCGCCGTAGCGCCTCCGGGCCAGGTCAGGGGCAGTCAGCCGGAGCCCGAAAGACTCCGAATCGAGCCGTGAGTCGCGCTCAATACCAGGCGTACGCCTTCGTCTCGCCCGCTTCGTCGAACGTCACGACCTCGTACTCATCCACGTGCCCATCTTCGGCTTCCATGCCCGGCGAACCGATCGGCATGCCCGGCACGGCGATCCCCTTCACCCCATCCGGCTTTTCGGCCAACAGGCGCTGCAGGTCCTTCGCCGGCACGTGACCTTCGACCAGGTAGCCGCCGATCTCGGCCGTGTGGCAGGACTGCAGTTTGCGATCGATGCCCCGCGCCGTCTTCAGAGCGCCGAGCTCCTCCTGGCTCATGTCGTGAACCTCGACCTCGAATCCGTTCTCGACCATGTGGTCCACCCACTTTCCGCAGCAGCCACAGGTCTCGGTCTTGTAGACGACCAGCGTTTCCGAGGAAACGTCCTTCTTCATCGCGTCGCCCGCGTGCATCTCGTTGTTCGCCTCGTCGGCGTACGCGGCCTCGGCCACCGGCTGCGGCGCCTCGTAGTCCGCCGTCTCGGCGTCGGCCGATCCGCCGCAGGCAGCGAGCCCCAGCGTAAGGATTCCGGTGAGCGCGAGCGCGGCGCTCCGGTTGCGCAGATCCATCGTGTCTCCTTGTTCACAGCCTCGGTTGTGTCGGCGGCGGGACCGCCGGCGCGATCTATCCTACTCTCCTCCGTCACCACCGGTCCAGTTCGCGTCCATCACTCGGGATCCCGCACGCGCTCCGGCGGCAGCTCCCGGCGCCTCAACAGCAGGTACACGGCCGGGATCACCACCAGCGTGAGAAGCGTGGAAGTGACCATTCCACCCACCATCGGCGCGGCGATCCGCCGCATCACCTCCGAGCCCGTCCCGTGACCCCAGAGAATCGGCATCAGACCGAGGATGATGGTGGCGACGGTCATCACCTTCGGGCGCAGCCGCCCGAGGGCGCCTTCGCGAACGGCGGCGACCAGCTGGCTCTCGTGAGTCAGCTCGCCCCGCGCCACCCGATCCTTCCGGGCCTCATCGAGATACAGCAGCATCACGACACCCGTTTCCGCGGCGACCCCGGCGAGGGCGATGAACCCTACCCACACGGCGACGCTCGTGTTGTATCCGGCGAGCCACAGGTACCAGACCCCCCCGATCAGCGCGAACGGCACCGAGAGCATCACCAGAAGGGACTCGGTGACGTTCCGGAAGTTGAGGAACAGGAGGAGGAAGATGATCGCGATCGTCACCGGGACTACGAGGCCGAGCCTTCGCTTCACCCGCTCCATCGCCTCCCACTGCCCGCTCCACTGGAGCGAATAGCCGGCCGGCAGCTCGAGGCCGGCCGCCACCACAGTCCGGGCCTCGGCCACGTAGCCTCCCACGTCGCGGCCCTCGATGTCCACGAACACCGTCGTTACGGGAAAGGCGTCTTCGGTCTTCACCGCCATCGGCCCGCGCCGCACCTCCACGCTCGCGATCTGGCCGAGCGGAATCTGCAGACCCTCGCCGGCGGGAATCAGCACATCCCGCAGCTTCGCCACATCGTCCCGCAACTCGCGCGGGTACCGCACGTTCACCGCGTAACGTTCGCGTCCCTCTACCGTGACGGCGGCGCTGATCCCTCCGACCGTAGCCGTGATCGCGTCATGGATCGCCCCGGTGTTGAGTCCGTACCTCGCCGCCTCGCGCCGGTCGATCTCGATATCGACGTAGTAGCCGGAGACGCCCCGTTCGGCGAAGGCGCTGCGGGTGCCCGGCACCGATGAGACGAGGCGTTCCACCCGCTCGCCGAGCGCCTGCAGCGTATCGAGGTCGGGCCCGAAGATCTTGACCCCGACGGGGGTGCGGACCCCTGTGGCGAGCATGTCGATCCGTCCCTTGATCGGCATCGTCCAGGCATTCGTCACGCCGGGCAGGCGCACCGCCGCGTCCATCTCACGCAGCAGCTCCTCGTAGGTCATGCCCGGCCGCCACTCCGATTCCGGCCGCAGGGTGATCGTGGTCTCGAACATGTCGAGCGGCGCCGGGTCGGTGGCGGTCTCCGCTCGCCCCGCCTTCCCCAGCACCGTCTCCACTTCGGGGAACGAGGCAAGCACGCTGTCCTGCCAGCGCATGATCTCGCGTGCCTGAGCGATCGACACTCCGGGCACCGTCGTCGGCATGAACAGGATGGATCCCTCGCGCAGGGGTGGCATGAATTCGCTCCCCAGCTGGCGCAACGGGATCACCGTCACCGCCAGCAGGGACACCGCGATGCCGATCACGATCCACGGCTTCCATGTCGCGAACCGCAGGACCGGCTCGTACGCCGCCTGCAGCAGCCGACTGACGGGATTGGATGATTCGGGGCGGATCTTCCCTTTCACCAGTGCACCCATGAGCACCGGCACGAGCGTCACGGAGAGCAGCGCGGCACCCGCCATGGCGAAGGTCTTGGTAAAGGCGAGCGGTTTGAACAACCGGCCCTCCTGCTGCTCGAGCGCGAACACGGGCAGGAAGCTGGCGGTGATGATGAGCAGCGAGAAGAACAGCGCCGGGCCCACCTGCACGGCGCTCGCGCGCGCCACCTCCCAGCGGTCGGGTTCGCGGCCCTCCGCCTCCGCGCGCTCGAGGTGTTTGTGCATGTTCTCGACCATGACGATCGCCGCGTCCACCATCGCCCCGATCGCGATGGCGATTCCGCCGAGGCTCATGATGTTGGAGCTGACTCCGAAACCGCGCATCACCAGGAAAGAGAAGAGGATTCCGAGCGGCAGCGTGACGATCACCACCATCGCCGAGCGCACGTGGAACAGAAACAGCGCGACGACGAGGGCGACGATCAGCGATTCCTCGAGCAGCTTCTCGCGCAGCGTGCTCATCGCACTCTCGATCAGGTCGCTGCGATCGTAGGCGGTGCGCAGCCGTACGCCGGCGGGAAGGCCCGCCTCGATTTCGGCGAGGCGCTCCTTGACGCGCCGGATCGTTCCGTACGCATCGGCACCGAAGCGCATGACGACGATGCCGGACACCACCTCCCCCTCGCCGTCGAGATCGGCGGCGCCCCGACGCGGCGCTGGACCCACCGAGACGTTGGCCACGTCCGCCACACGAATCGGGGTGCCGTTGGCCGTGGCGCCGACCGCGACATCCCGGATGTCCTCCACCCCGCCCAGGTAGCCGAGCCCGCGGATCATGTACTCCCGGCCGCCCATCTCGAGCACCCGGGCGCCGATGTCCACCTGGTGATCGCCGATCGCCGACACGACACGGGTGACCGGGATGTCGAAGGCGCGCAGCCGCTCCGGGTTCACCTCCACCTGGTACTGCTTCTCGAACCCGCCGAGGCTCGCGACTTCCGCGACCCCCGGCACCGCCGTGAGCTGATAGCGGATGTACCAGTCCTGCAGGGTGCGCAGGGCGGCGAGATCGAGGCTGTCGGACTCGAGCACGTACTGGAAGATCCAGCCCACGCCCGTGGCGTCGGGGCCGAGCGTCGGCTCCACCCCGGCCGGGAGCTGCGGGCGGATGGCGCCCAGGTATTCCAGCACACGCGACCGCGCCCAGTAGATGTCGGTCCCGTCTTCGAAGATCACGTACACGAGGCTGAGCCCGAAGAAGGAGTGGGCCCGCACCACCCGGGCGCCCGGCACCTTCAGCATCTCCGTGGCGATCGGATAGGTGACCTGGTCTTCCACGATCTGCGGCGCCTGCTCGCGGAAGTCCGTCTGGATGATCACCTGCACGTCAGACAGGTCGGGAATCGCGTCGATCGGCGTGTCGAACAGGGCCCAGACGCCGGCCACGACGAGAGCGAGCGTGCCCAGCAGCACCAGACCCCGGTTGCGCAGCGACGCCTCGATGATGCGCTCAATCATGATCGTGCCCGGAAGGGTCCACCGGATCGACCGAAGCCGGCGCCGGCGCAGGCATTTCGTGCGAGCCGTGCTGCATTCCGGGCATGCCGCCCGCACCCGTGGCCGCCAGGCGGGACTCGGCATCGACCAGGAAATTCGCCGAGGCGACGATCTCCTCGCCCGGCACCAGCCCCTGCAGGATCTCCACCCGATCGCCGGCCGAGGGCCCCAGCACCACTTCCTGCGGTCGCAGGGTGCCGTTCGGCTCGCGCACGAAGACCAGGTTGCGTTCCCCGGTGACGACGACGGCCTCGACCGGGACCACCACCGCGTCGTCGTCGATCCGCACGTCGAAGAAGATCGTCGCGAACATGCCCGGCTTGAGGTCGAGCTCCGGGTTGGGCAGGGTCACCCGCACCCGGTTGGTGCGGCTGCCGCGATCGACGGTCGGATACACGAACGACACCCGGCCCATCAGGTGGCGCCCGGGGTAGGCCGCGACCTCGATGTGAGCCACCGACCCCTCGGTGACGAAGCGGATGTCCTTTTCGAACACGTCGCCCTCCACCCACACCTCGGACAGGTCGGCGATCCGATACAGGCGCTGGCCGGCATTCACCCGCTGGCCCTGGACCACAGGCTTGTCGAGCACCACACCGCTCACCGGCGACATCAGATTCAGAGTCCGGGTGACCTCTCCGGAGGAGAGAAGCTGCTCCACCTGGGCATCGCTGATGTCCCACCAGTCGAGTCGACGTCGGCTGGCCTCGACCATGCGCTCCGCGTTCTCGCGTGCCGGCCCGGATCCGGGCGCGAACCGGTCGCGCAGCCGAACGGCGGTGAGCAGCTCCTGCTGCGCCGTCACCAGCTCCGGGCTGTACAGGGTGAGGAGCGCCTGCCCGCGGCGGACCGCTTCGCCCGTGGTATTCACGAACAGCCGCTCGACGAAACCGTCGATCTTCGGGGTCACCTCGGCGATGCCCTCTTCCGACGCCTCGATCTGCCCGACGGTACGCACCGTCGTCTCGAGGGGGCTGCGCGACACCTGCGTGTACACGACGCCGAGCGCTCGCTCCTGAGCCGCGGTCAGGGTCACCGGCTCGCGGACCATCGCCCCCGTCGAGTCCGTGGCGCCGCCGGCGCCCATCTGGTGCTGCGAGTGGTCCATCTCGGCCATGACCGGAGCGTCGGACTCCGGCTCTCCACCGCAGGCGGAGAATGCGATCGCCAGCAGCGTGAGCCGCATGACGGCCGGGGCCAGCCTGATATGTCGCAAGGGGCGGTTCATCGGTCGCCTTCCGTGTCCATGTCGTGTGCAATTCCGTCGGTCGCCGGAGTCCCGAGTCCATCTGTCTGCGGGCCGCCGACCAGGGCCTCGATCTCCGCTCTCGCCTGCAACCGCTCGGCGGTCAGGCGGACGCTGTCCACGAGGAACCGGTTCACGGTGAGCCGGGCCTCGAGCAGCGTGGCATAGTCCACGGCGCCCACCTGGTAGGCGCCCAGTGCCGACTCCACCGCGGCCTCGGCCTGCGGGAGGATCTGTATGCGATAGATCTCGTCGAGTGTTCGAGCGCGCTCATCCGCCGCCCTCAGCTCACCCAGGCGGGCATACGTCTCGAAGTAGAGCTCGAGGGCCCGGGCATCGCTCTCGGCCTGCCGGGCTGCCGCGGCGCGCTCGAGGGGCGCGTCCTTCGATCCACCCCACACCGGCAGCGACACGCCGAGCGCGATCGAGCCCATGTCGGTGTACTGCGGGCGCTGACCCCAGGCCAGGCGCAGCTCGAAGTCGGGGTATCCCGCGCGACCTGCCGCCCGATAGCTGGCCTCGGCGGCGCGTGCTCTCTCGTGCGCCGCGGCCACGGCGGGACGGCCGTACCGCGCGAGGGCCGCCAGCGAATCGAGCCGGGGCAGCTCGCCGCGGGGAGCCGGCATGTCCACGGCGGGGATCGGTTCGTCGGCCGGACGCCCCATCAGTGCGTTGAGGCGGGCCATCGCAGCGACCCGCTCCTGCTCGAGCGCGACGAGATCGGCAGTGGTGCGCCCCACCGCCACCTGGGCCTGCAGCAGGTCCTGCTGGATTCCGGCCCCCGAGGCGTACTTCGCCTCGGCCACCTCGAGGAAGTCCCGCAGCAGCTGACGCGTGTCGGAGGTGATGGCGATCGCGCGGTCCAGGTAGCCGAGCCGGGCGTGCACGGCCCGGGTGCGGGCGACGATCTGCGCCTCGACTTCCGCGGCGTCGAGCTCGGCCGCCCGCGCCAGGTGCTGCCCGGCCTGCTTCGAAAACCCCTGGTTGCCGGGCCACGGGAAGCTCTGCTTCAACCCGACGAGATTCATCGTCATCCGCTCGTCGGTGCCGAAGTCGTCCAGCGGACGGTTCAGCAGCCCGAGCTCGAGGACCGGATCGGGAAGCGCACCGGCGGGCGAAATTCTCTCCCGGTCGGCTTCAGCGCGAAGGCGTGCGGCATGCACGGCGGGATTCGCCGAGCGCGCGGCCGCGACCGACGCTGCAAGCCGGAGCGTATCCGGGGGCGCGTACGGCGACCCGTATCCGGCCTGCAACACCTGCGGTCGCTGCGCGTGCGAAGCCGGCGCCCCGCCGAGCGCGATGCAGACGGCGAGCATCGCCGCTGTTCTGGTATGTCCTGACACGGAGACCCCTCTCCTGACGAATGGTCCTCAATCCTGCCGGAATGGATCGCCGCGCGGCTCGGCGGGACGTGCGACGCACGCCGCCGGGCTCTCGCGGACGAGTCCGGGAAACGGCTTTTCGGATGTTCGGTTGCGGGTCAGGCGGTCGGGGGTCGTTCCGGCAGGGAGAGATCGGCGGTATGCGGGGTCCATGCTTCGCTGGTGCCCGCCGCGTCGACGACGGCCGGGACCTCTGCCACGGTCGCGGCAAGCGGTATCACGACGGCGCCCGAGCACATCATCCCCATCGAGCAGGCGAGCGGCGTGGGCGTTTCTGGCGCTGCATCGGGGGCGGGAGTGACCGAAGCACCGTGGGTATCGTCGTGACCGGCATGCTGGCCGGAGTGTCCGGACTCCATCTGCGTCGCGTGCCCCGCCGAAGCATGGTGCTCGACGTCGTCACCCGCGCACGGCATTCCCGGCCCCGCTGCGAGCAGTGGGGTGAGAATCGCCAGCAGCGTGATGCCGGCCAGCGGATGTCGTCGCACGCGAATCACGGAATCGTGCTCCTGAGCCTTCCGATTTCTGGTCTCGCCTCGGTTCGCGCTCCGAAACCGTCTTCGGAGCACCCCTAACGGTACGTCGGCGGCGTGTTGAGCGCCAAGTCGGGGGCCGGTGGCGGCCGAGCCGCGTGAAAGCGGGCTCAGGCCCCGAACAGTACCTCGAACCGGGAGCGGAGCTGGTCCCTGACGTTTCGGAACGACTCCAGCACCTCC
>CBDTXM010000037.1:0-20027 GCA_965364445.1 uncultured bacterium
CGTGAGCACCAGGAAGCTCGCGCTCCAGCCCGCGCCGTAAGCGAGGTCCGCCGTGTCGACGCGCCCCTTCAAGAGCTCCTCGAAGTGGGTTCCCGTCGACAGCCAGCGCATGGAGTCGGCAAGCCAGTCGCTCCCCCCGAGCGGCCGGCCGAGCCGGTCCGCGGCCTCGTCCCATGCGCGGTCGAGGGCCGGAACCACCGAGGCGATTACGATCCGCTCCGGCGCCTCCGCGCCGGTGGCCCGGGCTCCGAGAAGAGCCCCGATCTGCAGGAACAGCTCGTCTCCGGTACGCTGCCTCTCGGTGGACAGCCGCCAGCTGTCACGCACCTCGTAGCCGTCGAACAGGCCGAGCATGGTCTCGGTATTGCCGATATCCACCGCCAGGATCACCGCGCCTCCTCCGTTGCCCTATTCTGCCGCCACGCTGCCGGTCATGATCCGCCTCAACGCGCCCCGATCCGGCCGGAACAGCAGGGCGCCGTCCGGCGCGATTCCTACGGAGACGCCCGGGGTCTCCGATTCGTGCTCCGCTCCCGGCGTTGTCAGCACCACCCGCCGGTCGCGCAGCCAGTCGCGTCGGTCGAGCTCGGCGAGGAGTCGAGCGGTGAGGACCGGCTCGGGGTGTGACAGGTACCGCTCGAGTCCGCGGACCGTCGCGTCCGCTACCTCCGCCAGGCCGGCCGGAGTTTCGAGGTGATCGTCCAGCGATGTAGCTCTCCCGCGGACCTCCTTCGGACCCTTCCTGCCCAGCGGACGCACGTTGAGTCCGACACCGACCACCAGGTACTTCGGCGCCGCGTCGCTCCAGGCGGCTTCCGCGAGCACCCCCCCTGCTTTCCGATCGGCGATGATCAGGTCGTTCGGCCACTTGAGCATCGGCCGGACGCCGGGAAAGCCGCTCTCGAGTTCCTCCGCGATCCCGAGTCCGGCGAGAATCACCAGCGGGCCCGGGTGGGAGAGGTCGCGCGGGTGGTAGACCATGCTCAGGTAGACGCCCCCGTCCCGCGGGGAGTGCCAGCTGGCCCCCGCCCTTCCGCGCCCCTTCGTCTGCTCGCGGGCAATCACGATCGTGCCATCCGGCGCACCACCCTCGGCCAGCTGCTTCGCCGCCTCGTTCGTCGAATCCACGCTGTCCAGCAGGTGCACGGACTCTCGGTCCCACCGCGCTCGCAGCTCCTGTTCCGTGTATCCGTCCCAGCCCGCCCCGGACTTCTTGCTCATGCCTGCCGCACCTGTAGGGAGAGATCCAGCGCCGGGGCCGAATGAGTGATCGCCCCGGCCGAAATGAAGTCGACACCCGTCTCCGCGATGCGTCGCACCGTGGCCAGCGTCACGCCTCCCGAGGCCTCGAGCCTCGGCCGCGGACCCGGTGCATCGGAAACCCGCCGAACACATCGCTCCAGCTCTTCCAGCGTCATGTTGTCGAGCAGGATCCGATCGGGACGGTCGCCGCGGACATTTCCCGCCAGCGCCTGCTCGAGTTCCTCGTATCCGGTCACCTCGATCTCGACTTCGAGGCCCGCCTCGCGAGCCGGCTCGATCGATCCCTCCAGCGCCGCCCCGATACCGCCAGCCGCCCGTATGTGATTCTCCTTGATCAGCACCATGTCGAACAGGCCGGCCCGGTGGTTCACCGCGCCGCCCGCGGCGGCCGCCGCCTTCTCCAGTGCTCGCCAGCCGGGCGTGGTCTTGCGCGTGTCCAGGACCCGGCAGCCCGTACCCGCGATCGCGTCGGCGAACCGCCGCGCGGCGCTCGCGATTCCCGAGAGCCGGCCGAGAAAATTGAGCGCGGTCCGTTCGGCCCCGAGAATCGAGGCCAGCGATCCGGACACCGTGAGCACGAGATCTCCCGGTTCGACGGCATCCCCGTCTCCGCGCTCCACGACCACCTGCAGATCCGGATCGAACCTGAGGAACACGGCGGCCGCCGCGTCCACCCCGGCCAGGACGCCCTTCGCCTTGCTGACGATGACGGCTTCTCCGCCGGCGCCCGCCGGTACGGTCCATTCGCTGGTCACGTCCCCCGCGCCCAGGTCTTCGGCGAGCGCCGCCTCGATCAGCGCCTCCAGGGAGAGGGATTCTCCGAACCGCGGACTCCCGTTCGACGTCATCATCGCAATCCCGGGACGAGGAACGCTGCCAGCAGATAGCCCGAGCCGACGATCCAGCAGTAGATGGCGAACCAGTGGAAGGTGCGGTTCTCGAGCATCCGTACGAACAGGTGGATCGCCGCGATGCCCGACACGAGGGCTGCGACGAAACCGATCGAGAGGCCCAACGTGCCCCCGGAGTCTGCGACCGCTCCGATCTCGTCGATCTGCAGCAGGCCGGCGCCGAGAATCGCGGGCACGGACATCAGGAAGGAGAACTCGGCCACCTTCACCGCATCCACGCCCAGCGCGGCCCCGGCCGCGACCGTCGAGCCCGAACGCGAGATGCCCGGCAGGATCGCCGCCGCCTGTGCGAGACCGATGCCGAATGCGTCGGCGGCGCCTGGCTTCTCCTTCGTCGCCTTCGGTGCCGTGTACTGGATCGACCAGACGATGAATCCCGTGACGATCAGAAACACGGCCGCCCAGGCCGGCTTACCGAACATGCCGGTGAAGAACTCCTCGCCGGCGATTCCGACGACTGCCGCCGGAATCGACGCCAGCAGAAGCAGGCCAATGTAGACCCAGGCTTCCCTTTTCCCACCCAGCGCCCCGGTCGCCAGCGCGGCCACCTTCGCCCGGTACACCCACAGCACGGCGCACAGCGTCGCCAGGTGAACGACGACCTCGAAGGTCACGCCCGGCAGTTCCAGCCCGAGCAGCGCCTGCGACAGCACCAGGTGTCCGCTGCTCGAGACGGGAAGGAACTCCGTCAGGCCCTGGATGACGCCGAGCAGCGCTGCCTGCCAGGCGCTCACGAGCCGAGCACCTCGGCGTAGAACGCTTCGTACATCGGGATGACCCGGTCCACGTGGAATCGGTCGATCGCCCGGTCGCGCGCCGCCGCCGACATCCGGTTCCAGAGCTCCGGATCGGTCAGCAGTCGGGTGCCGCTGGCCGACATCGCCGCCACGTCGCCCACGGGGTGCAGGTACCCGGTCTCCCCGTCCTCCACCACCTCGTTGAGGCCGGATCCCGAGGCGCCGATTACCGGCACGCCGCTCGCCATCGCTTCGAGCGCGACGAGACCGAAGGACTCCATTTCGCTGGGGAGCAGGAAGAGGTCCGCGCAGGAGAGCAGCTCGGCCACCGACTCCAGCTTGCCGAGGAACACGACATCCTCCTCGAGGCCGCGACGTGAGACCTCCTCCCAGGCGTGCGCCCGCTCCGGACCGTCACCCACGAAGACCAGCCGCGCGGAGACGGACTCCCGGATACCGGCGAACACCGCCACCACGTCTCCGACCCGCTTCACCGGACGGAAGTTGGAGATGTGCATGACGATCTTCTCGCCGCCGGGCGCCAGCGCGTCACCGTGACACTCGTACTTCGTGCGGTCGAAGACCTCGGGGTCGATGAAGTTCGGTATCACGCGGATGTCGGCACGCCGGCACTGGAACGCCCGGTAGGTCTCCTCTCGGAGATACTCGGAGACCGCTGTCACTCCGTCCGATCGCTCCACCGAAAACCGGGTGATCGACCAGAACGATGGGTCCTGCCCCACCAGTGTTATGTCCGTACCATGCAACGTTGTAACAATTTTCAGCTCATGTCCTTCATCAAGCAACATCTGCTCCGCCATCCAGGCGGCCGCCGCATGCGGGATCGCGTAGTGCGCATGCAGGATCTCGATGTCGTGCTGGCGCGCGACTTCGCCGACCTGTACGGCGAGGGCGAGCGAATACGGGGGATACTCGAACAGCGGATAGTGCGGAACCTCGACCTCGTGGAAGTAGACCCGGTCGCGGAACGTGGTGAGCCGGAAGGGCTGCGCGTAGGAGATGAAGTGCACCTCGTGCCCCCGCTCGGCGAGCTGCAGTCCGAGCTCGGTCGCGACGGCGCCCGACCCCCCGTACGTCGGGTAGCAGGCGATTCCGATTCTCATCGTTTCCCTTCGTGTGAGTGCGTCCCGCCTCCGCGTGCGGCGGCGACGATCTGTCCGGCCAGATCGTCCGGTGTTCCGGCGGCATCGAGCCGAAGCGTGTCCGCGGGCATCTGGTGGCGAAACCAGGTGCGCTGGCGTCGCGCATACGCCCAGGTGTCCCGAAGGATGCAGGCGAGGGCATCCTCGCGCGAGATCTCTCCGGAGATCCACTCGGCCACCGCGGCGTAGCCGATGGTCCGGAACGGGATCGAGCCCCGCGCATAGCCTGCTTCGAGCAGTTCCTCGACCTCTTCCCGCCAGCCTCCATCCAGCATCGACGCTGCCCTCCGGCTCAGCCGCCGCCGGTGCTCCCCGGCGTCCAGCTCAAGCACGACCGGAAAGGTGACGACCGGCTCCGCCTCGGGCGTGCCGTGCCGTTGCCACCAGGTCAGCGACCGACCCGTGAGCAGGGACACCTCCAGGGCGCGCTGTACCCGCTGCGGATCGAGAACGGCGAGACGACCTGCGAGCTCGGGATCCAGAGCGCGAACCCAGTCGGCCATGACCGCGGGCTCGCGGGCTTCGATCCAGGATTCCAGGCGACGCCGGCGCTCGGGATCCAGCTCGGGCTCGCGAAAGATCGGTCGGACCAGGGCGCGATAGAAGAACCCCGTCCCGCCGACCAGCAGGGCTTCACGCCCGGTCTCATGGATCCCGGCGATCCACTCCCGCGCGAGCCGGCCGAACCGGCCGGCGCCGTACCGCTCCCCGGGGGCGAGGAAGCCGACCCCGTGGTGCCGCACCTTCGCCTGCTCCGCCACGGTGGGGGCAGCCGTACCCACCGCCATGCCCCGATAGGCCTGCCGGCTGTCTACCGAGACGACGTCCGCACCGACGGTCTCCGCGACCCGGAGCGCGACGGCGGTCTTGCCGGTCCCGGTGGGACCGAGAATCGCGATGACCGGCCGGGAGCTCACGAATCGAAAACGATCTCAGCTGCGACCGAATCGCCGGGCCAGCTCGCCGAGCGTGAGACGGAGGATCGTCGGTCGCCCGTGCACGTCGTGCCCCGGGAGCTCGGTCGCGAAGAGCCGGTCGACCAGCTCCTCCATCTCCGCCCGGGAGAGGGGCTGCCCCGCCTTGATCGCCCCTTTGCAGGCAAGGCTCTTGGCGATCCGCTCGTGCTGGTTGCGGGCCGAATTCACGAGCTCCGACCCGTGCGCGAGCTCTCCGACCATCTCGTGAAACGCCGTCTCCGCGTCGAACCGTTCGTGGAGATTGGGGACCGCGTGAACGATCACCGTCCGTTCGCCGAATTCCTCGAGCTCGAACCCGACCGAGTTGAGGAGGCCCGCGAGCTCCGAGACTGCCGCGAATTCGGCAGGCGATAGTCGCAGCGTCAAGGGGAACAGCAGGCGCTGCGACGTCCCTCCCTGGCCCTTGAATCTCTCCATCGTCTCCTCGAACAGGATCCGCTCGTGCGCGGAATGCTGATCGATCACCAGGAGCCCCTGACGGGTCGGAACCAGGATGTAGGCGTCATGCAGCTGCCAGGGTCCGGTCCGGGTCGGGTCGCCGGGCGCGGCGAGTGCCGCGAGCGCCGCTGCCTCGGCGTCCACGTCGGCCGCGTGCCCGGGCACATCTCCCCCGCCTCGCTCTCCGCCTTGACCTCGCTCACCGGTATCCGGATCGCCGGGTCCGGATTCGCGACTCACGAAGAATGCGAGCTGAGGCGCTCCCTCGACTCCGGCTTCCCCGGACTCCGATTCCTCGGTCTGCGGCGGCGGTCGCTCGGCCACGCGGGGGACCGGCACCGTAACGCGTCCCACACGGCCCGTGCCCGCCGGCCCTGCCTCCTGACCGAACCCGGGGGTGCTCGTCAGTTCACCCAGGCGGGATCGGACCGCCTCCCGCACCACTTCTCGAACCTTCGCCGGTTCCGAAAAGCGCACCTCGGCCTTTGCCGGGTGAACGTTGACGTCCACGCCGCCCCCCGCGATGGCCAGGTACAGAAAGGCGCTCGGCCGCAGCCCGGGTGCCACGGTCGTCCGGTACGCGTCATCGACCTCACGCAGCAGGCCGGGGTCGCGGAAGGGTCGGCCGTTGACGAACAGGTAGCGCCGGCCCCCGGCCGGCCGTGCCGCATCCGGCCGCTGGATCAACCCGGCCACCCGGATGCCGTCGTGCTCCGCATCGAGGGCCAGCAGCTCGCCGGCTTCGTCCTCACCCCAAAGATCGCGGACGCGGGCGCCGATGTCCGGGGCGGCTGGAAGGTCGAGGAGCTCGCGATCGTTGGAGGAAAGCCGGATCGAGGCCTGCAGGTTGCCGAGCGCGAGAAGCACCAGCGCCTCGCTCGCCGCCCGGGTTTCGGCGGCGGCGGAGCGCAGGAAGTTCGCCCGGGCCGGCACGTTCTGGAACAGCGAGCGCACGGTAACCGTGGTCCCCCTCCGCCGCGCGATGTCGGCGACCGAAACGATCCTTCCGCCCTCCACCCGGATCCTCGTCCCCAGCGCTTCGGCGGCCGGAGCCGTCTGCAGCTCGAATCGGCTCACCGCTGCGATCGAAGCCAGGGCCTCTCCCCGAAAACCGAAAGAAGCTACCGATCGCAGGTCAGCCACTTCCCGGATCTTACTGGTCGCGTGCCGGTCGAGGGCGAGCAGGGCGTCGACGCGGTACATCCCTTCCCCGTCGTCGGCTACCCGGATCCAGGTCTTGCCCCCGTTGCGCAGCTCCACATCGACCCGCTTCGCGCCGGCGTCCAGTGAGTTCTCGACGAGCTCCTTGACGACGGAGGCCGGTCGCTCGACCACTTCACCGGCCGCGATCTGGTTCGCCACGTGGTCGGGTAGGATCCGGATGCGCGGACCGCCGGGTGCCGCTCCGGCCGGCTCGTCACCGTGCATCTCGCTCCAGCCCGTAGAAGGAGTACGCGTTGCGGCGGGTCAGCTGGGCGAGAGCCTCGGTGGGTTGGCCCCGCATCGCCGCCACGGCCTCGCAGGTCGCAGGCAGGAAAGCCGGCTCGTTGCGGCGACCGCGATGCGGCACCGGTGCGAGATAGGGACTGTCGGTCTCGATCAGCAGGCGATCGTCCGGCACGCGGCGGACGAGATCGGCATCATCGAAGCGCCGGAACGTCACGATGCCACTGAACGACACCATCCAGCCGGCGTCGAGTCCCGCGTCGAGCAGCTCCGGACCGGCCGAGAAGCAGTGCAGCACGCCCCGGGCGTCGGTGGAGGCGAGGAGATCCGCGGTGTCCTCGTCCGCGTCCCGGGAATGGACGACGATGGGAAGATCGAGCTCGACGGCCAGCTCGAGCTGCGCCTCGAAACAGAGCCGCTGCCGGTCGCGTGGAGCGTTGTCGTAATGGTAGTCGAGGCCCGCTTCGCCGATCGCGACCACCTGCGGTGAACCGGCGAGGCGACGAATCGCGTCGACCGTCTGGTCACCGAAGTGGTCGGCTTCGTGCGGATGAAGTCCGGCGGTGCACCAGACTCCTTCATGGCTGGCGGCGATCTTGAGGGCGTTCTCGGCATCCCGCGGGTCCGAGGCGATCGTGACCAGCTCGGTCACGCCCGCTTCCCGGGCCCGGCCGATCACGGCGGGCCACTCGTCTTCGAACGCCTCGGCCGTGAGGTGGCAGTGGGAATCGAAGAGGTTCAACCCGCCTTGGCCGGTGCCGCCGCCTTGGCTCGCTCCCGCTTCTTGCCCCACTGCTCGAGCTCGAGCAGAACCGGAGAAGCGACGAAGATCGACGAATAGGTTCCGATGATGACACCGAGAATCAGCACGATCGCGAAGGGACGGATCACGGCGCCGCCGAAGATCGCCAGCGCCAGGAGCGTCATCAGGGTCGTTCCACTCGTGAGCACCGTGCGCGGCAGCGTCTCGTTGATGCTGGCGTTGATGATGTCGCGGAACGAGTCCTTGCGCCGCTTCTTCAGGTTCTCCCGGATCCGGTCGAATACCACGATCGTGTCGTTCAGCGAATACCCGAGAATCGTCAGGATCGCGGCCACCGTGGCCAGGGTGATTTCGATGTTGAACACCGACAGGAAGCCGAGCGTGAGCGTGATGTCATGCGCGGTGGCCACGATCGCCGCTACTCCGAATCGCCACTCGAACCGGAAGGCGAGGTAGACGAGGGTGAGCGCGAAGGAGAGCAGGATCGCGATCAGGGCCTTCTCCTTGAGCTCCGATCCGACCTTCGCACCGACGGCCTCCGTCCGCGCGAACGACCAGCCGCCCTCGCCGTACGCCTCATCGAGCGACTCGCTCACCGACTCCGAGACCCGGATCTCGCCGCTCTCGGAGAACGTGGACACGCGAATCAGGTAGTCGTTCGAGTCTCCGAACTGCTGGATCTGCGCACCCTCCAGGCCGGCGGCGCTCACCGCATCGCGCACCTCGGCCACCGAGGTCGGCTCGACGAACTCCACCTGGAAGAGGGTGCCGCCCGTGAACTCGACGCCCTCGCGGAGGCCCTTGTGCAGCAGGAGCGAAAAGAGCCCGATCGCCAGGCAGATCCCGGAGATGATGTACGCCTTCTTCCTCTGGGCGAGGAAATCGTAGTGCGCGTCTTTGAACAGTCTCATCGGTCGCGATTCCGTCCGGTCAGATGCTGAGTTCCTCGGTCGGCCCGCGCCGCTCGAGATAGAACAGGAAGAATGTCTTGGTCACGAACAGGGCCGTGAAGAACGAGGCGATGATCCCGATGCTCAGGGTCACCGCGAATCCTCTCACGGGCCCGGTTCCGAACTGGTAGAGAATCGCCGCCGTGATCAGCGTGGTGAGGTTCGCGTCCACGATCGCCGAGGTCGCGTGCTCGAAGCCCTGGTCCACGGCCGTGCGCACCGTCTTTCCGGCATCGAGCTCCTCCCGGATCCGCTCGAAGATCAGCACGTTCGCGTCCACCGCCATTCCGACCGAGAGGATCAGACCGGCGATGCCCGGCAGGGTGAGCGTAGCGCCGAGACCGGCAAGCCCGCCCAGGACGAAGACCACGTAGGAAGCGAGTGCGAACACGGCCATCACGCCGGCGATCTTGTAGTACCAGATCATGATCAGTACGACACCGATGATCCCGATCAGGAATGCGTTCCGCCCCTGCCGAATCGAGTCGGCTCCGAGCGAGGGTCCGATCGTCCGCTCTTCGACGATCCGGATCGGCTGCGGCAGGGCGCCGGCGCGAAGCACCAGCGCGAGGTCCTGCGCCTCCTGGAACTGCGACCCGGTACCGAGTTCGATCTGCGCCCGCCGGCTCAGGGTCTGCCGGATCACGGGTGCGCTCTGCACCCGGCCATCCAGCACGATCGCCATCAGGCGCCCGACGTTCCGACCGGTGCCTCGCTCGAAGATCCGTGCTCCCTGGCGCGTCATTTCGAAGGGCACGATCGGCTGGTTGAACTGCGGGTCGCGCGTGGCAGGACCGGCGTCGGCGAGATATTCGCCCGTGACGAGGGGCTCTTCCTCGAGTACGTAGAGCTCCCGGTAGGCGGCGCCCGCGTTGGACTGCGGCACGAGGCCCCAGTTCAAGGTCGTATTGCGCGGTAGCGCCTCCTTGAACTCGGGAAGCTCGATGTACTCGGCGACCGTGGGGACGTTCTCCTCGGCGACCAGGAAGAGACCGGCCCGGCCGGATTCGAGCAGCATGCCGGTCAGCGGACGAAGCGATCGGTCCTGCGGAGTCGCGGGCGTGACTTCTGCCGTGTCCTCGGCCCCCTGCACCGCCGCCGAGTCCGCCGCCTCCTGCGCAACATCGGCTCCCGCCTCCTCCGACTCTCCCTCGCCGGCTTCGTCCTCGACCGCCGTGAGCGTGTCCTGTCCGGTCTCGCCGAGCAGCTGTGTCAGGGCAGGAGCAGCTTCCTCTTCGACGGCGGCAGCCGGCAGGTTCTCAGCACCCACGGCCTGAACGATCACCCGGTCGAGACGGGGGAGCGCCTCACGGAATCCATCGTCCTCGCGGACGATCTTGAACTGGAGGAATGCGGTCCTCTCCACGATCCCCTTGGCGCGCTCCGGATCGTCGATCCCGGCCAGCTCCACGATGATTCGATCGTCACCCGAGCGCTGGATCGTCGGCTCGCGGACGCCGAACTCGTCGATCCGGTTGCGCACGGTGGTCAGCGTCCGGTCGATCGCGTCAGCGCGGGCCTCGTCCGTCAGAGTCCCGTCCGGATCGTCGATCTCCACGGCGAGGTGCATCCCGCCCTGGAGGTCGAGACCGAGGTTGATCGCGGGGATCTTCTCTCCGTCCGGGCCTTCCTTCGGAATCAGTGCCCAGATGCAGATGGCCAGCAGGCCGATGATCACGAGGAAACGATTTCGAATTGCATGCATGGATTGCGAACCGGGTCAGTCGATGTCAGTCGCTGCAACCGCCCTCAGGGGCGGTTCCGACGTAAGCGAGGAAAGGTACCGTAGAGCGCCCCTCCGCGAAAGCACCGCGCCCCGGTGAGGACCGGGGCGCGTGCACCTCGCATCGCGGAATCCACGGGCGATTCACCCGGCCGCGGGCGCGTCCTTGTGAAGGCCCGTCTTGCGCAGAATGTCGTTCATCAGGCACCAGCCCGTGATCCCGGACTGGAGCAGATTGAAGCCGACGAATGCCGTGAACAGGAAAAACCACGGACTCACCCACCAGCCCAGCGCCAGGCTGATGAGCACGAAACTGCCCGCGATGACGCGGATCTTGCTCTCGAGTGACATGCTGCCTCCCACCTACAGGTTTTCGATATCCTCGTCGGCGCAACCGCAGGCCGACGTTCTCGTCACATCCAGCTCGAAGGCGCGGATCGGGTGCCGCGGATCTTCTACCCCGGTGCAGGAGCGCACCTCCTCCAGCACCCGGCTCGCCTGCGCCTCCGACATGAAGCTGAACACCATTCGCGACCGGTAGGGCGCCGCCTCGCCATACCACCCGGCGGTCGATCCCTTGCCATGTCCCTCCATCGATATCTGGCTGTACATCTGGACGTCCAGAGTCCGGAGCAGCCGCTCCACGCACTCCTCGTCACCCTCCAGGTACGTGAGGAGCATCATTTTCATCTTCGCCTCCATCGTCCGACTTTCTCCATGTTCCGGGGTCACGTCCAGGCCCGTCTCGCCATCAGGCGGGGGTCGCCGGCTCCGGTTCGACACGCTTGACGCCGGGGGGCGCCGACGGGGTCGGAGCCGGCTGGCTGACGGGCTCCACGGCCTCCGCTTCGACCTCGCCGTCGGGCTCTGCATCGCCGCGCCGGATCAGGAAGTAGATCCCCGGCACCACGATCAGAGTCAGGACGGTCGAAGCGATCGCACCGAAGATCAGAGAGACGGCCAGCCCTTCGAAGATCGGGTCGAGCAGGATCACGAAGGCTCCGATGACCACCGTACCGGCGGTGAGCGCGATCGGCCGGGTCCGGACCGCCCCCGCCTCGATCACGGCCTGCTTGAGCGGAACATCCGCGTCCAGCCGCGCTTCCAGGTAGTCGATCAGCAGGATTCCGTTTCGCACCATGATGCCTGCCAGCGCGATCATCCCGATCATCGAAGTGGCGGTGAAGAACGCACCCATGATCCAGTGACCGGGACCGATTCCGACCAGGGTGAGCGGAATGGCCGCCATCATCACCAGCGGGGTGACGAAGCTCCCGAACCATGCGACCAGAAGGCCGTAGATCAGCAGCAGCGCACCGGCGAAGGCGATCCCCAGGTCCCGGAACACCTCGTAGGTGACCTGCCACTCGCCGTCCCACTTCATGACCGGCTGTTCGACGGTGCCTGGCTGCCTCGTGTACAGCTGGCCGAGATGAGCGCCGCCGGGCAGCTCGATCTCCGACACCTGCTCCTTGAGGTCGAGAATCGCGTACACGGGGCTCTCCTCCTCGCCCGCCACCTCGGCCATCACGTACACCACCCGTTGTCCGTTCTTCCGATCCACCACCTGCGGAACGACGTTCTCCTCGAGCTGGCCGAGCGCGCCGATCGGCACCATGGCGCCCGACGCGGAGGCCACGTGCAGTCCGCCGAGCCGGCCGGCGCCTGAGCGCTCGGACTCGGGCAGGCGGACACGCACGGGAATCGGCCGGCGGGCTTCGGGAGCGGAGAGATAGGTCGCCACCTGGCCGCCGAGTCCCACCCGAAGCCCGTGCACCACCTGCTCCTTCCGCACCCCGGAGAGAGCCGCCTTCTCCTCGTCCACCGAGAAGCGCAGTTCCCGCTGCGGCGCGATCAGGGACCAGTCCACGTCCACCACGCTCGGGTGCGCCTCGAACAGGTCCATCACCTCGGAGGCCACCGCGCGCTGCTGCAGCGGATCGGGTCCGTACACCTCGGCCACGAGCGTGCTGATCACGGGGGGACCGGGCGGTACCTCCACGACCTTGGCTCGCACGTCTCCCCCTGCGGCGGCGACCACCGAGTCCACGATCGGACGGATCCGGCGCGCGACATCGTGACTCTGGTCCTTCTTCAGTCCGAACCAGCCCTTCCGACCGCGCAGCTCCTTGGGGATGTTGACCTGAATGTCGGCCACGTTCGCGCCCTGACGGAGGTAGTAGTGCCGGATCAGGCCGTTGAAGTTGAACGGAGCCGCGGTGCCGGCGTACACCTGCACGTCGTGCACCTCCGGTACCGCCTCCAGGCCGCGCGCGACGTCCAGCGCGACCGCCGTGGTCCGTTCCAGCGAAGTTCCCTCGGGCATGTCGAGGATGATCTGCATCTCGGTCTTGTCGTCGAACGGCAGCATCTTCACCGCGACCGAGCGATTCAGGAACAGAACCGTCGAGGCGAGCAGCAGACCCACGACGACCAGGAGCGAGACGACCAGCCGCCGCGGCTTCTCGAGCAGCGGCTCCATCATCGCCTTGTAGGCCCTGTAGATCTTCGTCTCTTCCAGCACGTACTTCGGCGCGTCGTCGTCATGCCCGTGCGCCTTGCCGAGCAGCCGGAAGGCGAGCCACGGAGTTCCGATCAGGGCGACCATCAGCGAGAACACCATCGCGAGACTGGCGCCGATCGGCATCGGGCTCATGTACGGCCCCATGAGGCCCGACACGAAGAGCATCGGGAGCACAGCCGCGATCACGGTCAGCGTCGCCAGGATCGTCGGGTTCCCCACCTCGTCGACGGCCATGCGGGCGGCGGCCCGCAGCGGCCGGTCCCGCATCTTGAAGTGCCGCTCCATGTTCTCGGCCACGATGATCGAGTCGTCGATCACGATGCCCGTGACGAAGATCAGGGCGAACAGCGTGACCCGGTTCAGGGTGTACCCGAAGATCTGGTAGACGAACAGGGTGAGTGCGAACGTGATCGGAACCGCGAGCATCACGACGAGTGCGCTGCGCCATCCCATGAACACGGCGACCACGATCCCCACCGCGATGACGGCGCCCACCAGGTGGTGTTTGAGCGTCTCCACCTTTTCGCGCGCCGTCTCGCCGTAGTTCCGGGTCACCAGCGACTCGATATCGGCGGGAATCACCCGCCCTTCCAGCCGCTCCAGGGCATGGTCCAGGTTGTTGCCGACCTCGGTGGCGTCGGCGCCCGGCCGTTTGGAGACCGCGATCGTCACCTGTGATGCGAGCGCCTCGCCCGGCGTGCCGTGAAAGGTGTAGCTCGTCACCTCGCCCGGGCCGTCCACCACTCGGGCCACATCGGAGACCTGCACCAACCGGCCCTCGTGGACACCCAGCACGACGTTTCCGACATCCTCGGCGCTGGTCAGGAACGGACCGCCCACAACCCGCACGACCTCATCCGCCTGCGAATACCGGCCCGTCTCCATGCTGACGTTGGCGGCTTCCAGTCTCTGAACAACCATGCCCGGGTCCACGCCGAGCTCGGCGGCGCGCTCCGGCATCAGTTCGACCCGGATCTCGCGCGGCGACCCGCCGATCACGTTCACGTCACGCACGTCGGGCACGGACTCGAACGACGTGGCGACCTCCTCGGCCACCCGGCGGATCTCGTCGGGCGAACGGTCGGCGCTCAGCGTCGCCGTGAAGAACGGCACGTCGTCGATGCTGACCGTCTTGACGAGCGGGAACTGCAGGCCCGGCGGCATCCGGTCCGCGAATTTGAGCAGCGTCGCATACAGCCGGACCAGGCTGTCCTCCAGGTCCCGTCCTACCTCGTAGCGCACCGTGACCAGGCCGAAGCCCGGCTGCGCGTGACTGTAGACGTACTCGACGCCGTTGATTCCCGAGAGCACGTTCTCCAGCGGGATCAGCGCACGATTTTCCACCTCCTCGGGCGATGCGCCGGGCATCGGGAGGTAGATGTCCGCCAGCGGCACGATGATCTGCGGCTCCTCCTCGCTCGGCAGGGTGGCGCTGGTGTAGATCCCGAGCGCCAGGGCCGCTGCCAGCAGCAGCGGCGTGATCTTCGACGTGATGAACGCGTCGGCGAGCCGTCCGGCGACGCCGCCCTTCACGAGGCCTCCTCACCCGCCGTGGCGGGATCCCCCGCGCGCTCGCTCACCGTGCCCGCCAGCGTTCCGTCGCGTAGCGCAGGCGCGGGACTGCGGACGACCTGCGTTTCCGGGTCGAGGCCCGACAGGACTTCCACCATGCCCTCGGCGGTCCGGCCCGGCCGGATCCACCGCAGCCGCAGCGTACCGTCTTCCAGTGCGAAAACACCGGTAAGCTGCCCCTCCCGCACCAGCGCGTCCGCGGGGATCAGCAGGCCCGGGTCCTCCACCCCCGCGACGGCCAGACGCACGAAGGTGCCGGGCAGCGGCGTGCCGGTCGCGTCGTCGTCGAACTTCGCTTCGACGCGGAACCGGTTGCTCGCGCGCTCGATCACTGGGACGCGCCGGGTGACCGTGGCCGGCCAGTGTCGGCCGTTATCCGGATCCAGGATCCGGACGACGTCGCCCACCGAGATCCGGTCGGCGAGTACCGCTGGCGCATCGGCCACCACCTTTACGCCGCTGCTTCCCGAGACGGTCATGACGGGCTGCCCCGGAGAGGCGAGGTCACCCGGGTCCACGTATCGAGCCGTCACCGTGCCGGCGAACGGCGCTTTCAGAACCACGTAGTCCCGGTTCGCACGCGCCTCTGCGAGATGGGCCTCGGCCATGTCCAGTTGCGCGCGCGCCTGGTCCACTTCCTGGTCCGTGGCCGCGCCGTCTCGGGCGAGATTCTCCAGCCGCTGGTGCGTCTTGCGGGCTACCGTCAGACTGGCCTCGGCCGCGGCAACGGCCGACTCCACCCCTGCGCCATCGAGGCGCACGAGTACCTGTCCGGGACGGACCCGGGCACCGACGTCGGCGTGGACCGAGCGGACGGTGCCGCTCGCCCGGGTGGCGAGCTTCGCCTCTTCCTCCGCGACCACCCTCGCCGGTACCATTTGCGACCCGGCGGCTCTCGCGACCGGACTCACCGTCACGTCCTGCGGCGCACCGGTCTGCTCCACCTCTCCCGGCTCGGTGCGGTCGCAGGCCGCCGCTACCAGCGCCAGCGTCGGAATCAGATACAGATATGATCGCTTCATCGAATCACTCGCTGCTGTGTTGGGTGGTCACGAAGCGGAGGCGCGCCTGCGCCATCCGGTATGCCGCCGAGGCGTCGATCGCCCTGCCCCGGGCCGCGGCGGCCCGTGAGTCGGCTGCGAGCAGGTCATTGGCCGTCGCGAGGCCCTCCTCGAACCGCATCCGCATCAGCTCCCGGCCGAGGCTGGCCGCGCTGTCCGCGACGACTGCGGCGCTGGCCGCGCGTCGGGCCGCATCGACTGCATCGGCCGCTTCCATCACTTCGGCTCTCGCCGATCGCAAGGCCTCGTCGAAGCGCGTCTCGGCCACTGCCCGCTGGGCGTCGGCCCGCTTCGTATCCGCGCTTCGGCTGAGTCCCGAGAAGATGTTCCAGCGGAGCGCCACGCCTCCGGTCCAGTTGTCGCCGTCCGACGCGAACAGACCGGAACCGTGCATCGAATAGCCGGCGAAGGCGTCCAGCTCGGGCAGATAACCGAGCCGGGCCCGACTGCTGTTGGCCGCCGCGGCGTCGCGTGCCTTTCCGAGAGCCTGCAGATCCGCCCGCTGCGCCGGATCGAACCCCGTTTGCAGCGTGCCGGACCCCACCGGATCCACATGCGCCGTGCCTGGCTCGACGGCTACCAGCTCGAGCGAATCCGTCAGCACCGGGGTTACCTCGGGGCCCCAGCCGAGGAAGACGGCGAGCCGGCGGTAGGCGTCGGCCTCACGACGCTCGGTGTCGATCCTGACTGCGGTGGATCCCTGCAGATCGGCTTCTGCCTGCAGAACCTCGGCTCGCGTGAGAACGCCTTCCGCCTCCCGGCGGACGAATACGTCGCGCGCCGAGCGGGCCGCCTCTTCCGACGACAGGGCGGCACGCGTCTGTGCGGCCGCTCGCTGTGCGTCGAGGTACAGAATCTCGGTCCTCAGCACGGTCGCCTCGCGGGTGCGAAGCTCCTTCCAGTCCGCGGCTTCCGCCGCGTTGGAGGCTGCCGAACGGCCTGCCCAGACCTGCGGGCTCAGCAGCTTCCACTGCAGCGTCGCTGCGCTCGCCCAGTCATCGATCGCCGCGGGATTGTTCAGCGCGTCCAGAGCCAGGTCGGATTCCGTGAAGATCCCCTGCCTCAGCTTCGTGCCGAACGCGAACACGGGGTCATCCGATCTCGTCCAGCCGGTGGAAACGTCGACTCGCGGCCACAAGTACGATGAGGCCGTCTTCACGTCGGCGTGAGCCATTTCCGTTTCGGCGCGCGCCACCGCAATGCCGGCATTCCCGCTGAGGGCTTCGGCGATCGCTTCGTCCAGGCTGATCGCCCGCTCCTGCGTCGTAGCCTGTCCGACCCCCGCCGACGGTGCGACCGCGAGCAGCGCCGAGGCGATCACGAGTCTCCAGCGTGGGTTGATTGTCATGGGGCTCTCGATCCTTTGGGGTCAACATCGCACGCGCGCAGACAGTTGATGATCTGCACGACCTTGTCGTCCCGAACTTCGTAGTAGACGTTCACGCCATCGCGTCGACTTCGGAGGATTCCCTTGTCGCGCATCAGGTTCAGGTGCTGGGACGCCGTGGCTTGCTCGAGTCCCAGCTGCTCCTGAACTGCGCTGACATTCAGTTCACCACGGCTGTCGAGGAGCTCGATGATCCGCAGTCGGATCGGGTGCCCGATGCAGCGCAGCACCCGGGACGCGTCCTGCACCACATCGACGCTGATTCGTTCGGTCAATTCGGTCATTCCGGATCCCCCACACCCTGCGGTTCCCGGGGCACGGGTCCATCCCCGGCCCACCAACATAGATATAGATATATTTGAATATCTCGTTTGTCAATACTCCTCGCGCAGCGCCAGGAATCCAGCGCTCGCCCGCCATGTGTAAAGTATCACAAGTAGTGTCGGCACGCCGCCCTTGAATCAGTGGCGGCGTGCGATCAGTGGCAGGTTTCGTCTGGCACGAGTACCAGGTTCAGCGGCGGCGACGTCCCCGGGAAAGACGGGATTTCGGGGCGGAGTCCTCCTCGACCACCTCCGTGCGTCCGAGATCCGCCGAGAAGGTCGGCTCGAACCCGGGCACGACCCGACGCGGAATCGGCACCCCCGTGAGTTTCTCGATCTCCCGGACCATCATCACCTCGTGCGGGGACATGAGCGTTACCGCATCACCTGTATGGTCGCCGCGGGCGGTCCGGCCGACCCTGTGCACATAGTCCTTGGGGTCGTCCGGGACATCGAAATTCACCACGTGCGTGATGCCTGCGATGTCGAGCCCTCTGGCCGCGACGTTGGTGGCCACGAGCACACGGGTCTTCCCTTCCCGAAAGCTCGTCAGGCTGCGGCTCCGGTCGGCCTGGCTCTTGTCGCCGTGGAGGTCGTCCACCGAGATCCCCTTCTTCTTCAGGAACTCGCAGAGATAGGCAGCCGTGCTCTTCATCCGCGTGAATACGATGGCCGGACCCGTTCCCCAGGATTCGAGGAGGTGGTGCACCAGACCCTGCTTGGCCGCGTAATCCACCGGGTGAAGCACCTCGGTGATCCCCGACGCGGCCGTCTGGAATCCAACCTGAACGGAAACGGGGTCGCGCATCATCTCGTGTGCGAGTCCGAGAATCGCGTTCGGCATCGTGGCCGAGAACAACAGAGTCTGGCGGTCGGACGGAGTGCTGCGAACGATCTTCCGCACGTCGTCGATGAACCCCATGTCCAGCATCCGGTCCGCCTCGTCGAGAACCAGCACCTCCACGTTGGCCAGATCGACCGTTCCTCGCTCCAGGTGATCGAGGAGTCGGCCCGGGGTGGCCACCAGTACGTCGCAGCCGAATCTGAGGTCTTTGATCTGCGCTCCGATCGGAACTCCGCCGTAGACTACGAGTGGCTCGAGCGACAACCGGGCACCGTAGTGCGCCACGGCCTTTTCGACCTGGTCGGCGAGCTCACGGGTGGGCGTCAGGATCAGCCCTCGAACCGTGCCATGCTCTTCGGGCAGCTCGGCGAGACGCTGAAGCATGGGCAGAACGAATGCGGCCGTCTTTCCTGTGCCGGTCTGTGCGCAACCCAGCACGTCCTCTCCGCCCAGCGCCACGGGTATCGCATCCACCTGGATCGTCGTCGGTTCCGTGTATCCACGATCCGCGATCGCGTCGAGCAACGGCTCCGTGAGCCCGAGCCCGTGAAACCCACTCTCCTTGGCCAGTCCTGTCATCGAGTCTGATTCTCCGTTGTATCGATGCCCGTCAACCGGGCGCTGAGCTCCCAGAGACGACGGGCCGCATCATCGTCTCGGGCGCGCGCCGAAGGGCGCGCCGATTCTCCATCAATGAAATACAGCCCGGTGAGACGTTCGAATGCCGGGGCCGATGCCACGAGCACGGTCGTTCGGGCTCCCTCCGCCGGGGTCTTGAGGAACGGGGTGAGCAGTCGCAGCGGTGCGAATCCGTCGAACAGCAGCCGGGTCGCGACCACACCCGGGTGTACCGCGTTGGCCGTCACCCCGGTTCCGGCCAGCCGACGGGCCAGTTCCCGGTTGAACAGCAGGTTCGCGAGCTTCGACTGCGTGTACGCGCCGAGGCCGGAATACCCTGTCTCCCCGTGGATATCATCGAAATCGATGCGTCCCCGCCGGTGCGCTTCCGATGAGACCGTCACGATGCGGGCTGGCGCCGAGGCCTCCAGGCGCTTCTGCAGGAGGTGCGCAAGAAGGAATGGCGCCAGGTGATTGACGGCGAACTGCATCTCGAATCCGTCGGCCGTGACTTCCCGCCGCCGCGTGAAAACTCCGGCGTTGTTTACGAGCACGTCCAGTCGATCGGAAGCAGCAAGCGTCTGGTCGGCGAGCGATCGGACTCCGTCGGCCCGCGAAAGATCGGCAAGCAGAAGCTTCAACCGCGCTCCACGCACCTCCTGCGAGATCTCGCGGACCGCGGCCTCCCCGCGCTCCTCGCTTCGACTCGCCAGCAAAACGGTCGCGCCCATTCGTGCCAGCGCAGCCGCCGTGGCCCGTCCGATCCCGGCGCTCGCCCCGGTGACGAGTACCGTACTGTCACGCATATCGTGTGTCATCCGGCGGGAACCTACAGCATCGAGCCGGATCTCGCGCGGCGTACGGCGCTCCGGACTGGCAGGGAGTTTGCCTCCCTCTATCCGGAACCGAGCTGGGAGCGGGAGCGCATTCCGCAGCGAAATCCGCCCGGCCCGGGAATACAGGCAGAAACGGATACCGTCTCTCCGCCGGAGGCTAACACACAGGTGTGGCAGATGCGCGACAGGAGGTTCTTTCGAATCGGAATTGCGGGCGCCCTTTCCGCCACCGCACTGGTGGGGTGTGTCCCGGAAGCGCCGGGTGGGGGGGACGATCCCGTAGGCCCCGGAATTCCTGGCCCCGAGGCCCGCTACTCGGTTCAGCTCCGCTGGCTTGCGCCCGATACGGACGCCGAGGGAGAGCCCCTTGGTGATCTGGATGGGTTCCGACTCTACTTCGCCCCTGCCTCCGAGCCGCTGATGGAAATGGGCGGCTCCATCGAGGTGGGTATCGAAGCCGAAGGTCTGGTCACCGGTCTGTCGGCCGGTGC